>NZ_JBQSYD010000011.1:0-113284 GCF_052378905.1 Halomonas sp. AOP22-C1-8
AACGACTGCTATCGCTCCGGCATTAATAAAGGGATTCCGCGGTTTGCCCCCTTCGTGTTCAAGTTGAACGATAGAGTTAAACGGGTCACCCGATGGCTCACGGCCTACATTGGACCAAAGCGCATCGCCCATTTTTCCCAACGCAATCGTCAGCGTAAACACTTTCGAAATACTCTGAATCGAGAAAGGAGTGGTGGCACAACCGGCTGAGTAGCGTGCGCCTTCCACTGTAGCAAGTGAAATGGCAAATTTTTGGGGGTCCGCATGAGCAAGCTCAGGGATATAGTCGGCCACCTTACCACGCTCGGTTTCGGCGGCCATTGCCCTTGCGATCTCATTGAGTAAATCTTGCATTTATAGCCGTTAATTTTGGGTAAAAGAGGGCTGCCAAAATACCCGAAAACGGCGGCAATGTCTGTCAGAAGCCTATCGCTAGTAGGCCAGTGAAGAGCCTTGAGCAGCTAGATGGTTATTCTTTTTTATTGTACGAAATAGTGAAATAAGCAAAAAACCGATAAAGATTCCACTTTTTTAGTTTTACGATGGTAAAAGCATTTGCCGATTTCTTTAATTATCACTCATAAATTTATTTTGTTTTAACAAAGGTTTGAAAGGCTAAAGATTTAAAGCATTTCGCTTGCGGTGTGTTAAGGGGCATCTAGACTTGGCTCTCATGGGCGATTTAAAAGGAGAGCGCTAATGGCAAAGGAAACCATCACCGATTCACTGCCCACCGCATCGTTTAGCGAAACAGTATCGTTCTTGTTTAAGGTCATGGCGCCCAATATTGCCAAGGGCGTCATTATTCGCCGCCCAGGCGTTATGCACGTTGCTGAGCGATGGGCACTGGACAAGCGCTCCATTAAACAAGTACAGGCGTTTAATAATAAATATGGAAAGGGCCCGCTACTTTTTAAAACACCGTTCAAACCCATGGCATTGATATTAGACCCGGATGATGCAACCCGGGTAATAGAGGAGACGCCTGAACCCTTCGCCACGGCTGAATCAGCAAAAAAGAGCGCACTTGCCCATTTTGAACCGGATGTAGCGTTGATCTCAAAGGGTAAGGCCCGCGAAGAGCGGCGGCGGTTAAATGAAGACGTTTTAGAAAGCGGTTGTCCGATGCACCGTTTTTCTGATCACTTTACCCAAGTGGCTGAGCAGGAGGTAAACGCACTCTTAAAGGCCGTTTATCATCATAATAATAAGCTGGACTGGCCCTTGTTTTTTGATGCCTGGAACCGTGTCGTGCGTCGCGTGGTGCTGGGGGATGCTGCTCGGGATGATTACCCGCTCACCCAGGAGCTTATTCAACTGCGTAAGGCTGCTAATTGGGGGTTCATGCGTCCCAAGCGCAAGCGGTTACGGCAAAAATTTCATAACCGTTTAGCGCACTATGTCGAGCAGGCTGAAACCAATAGCCTAGCGGCGAAGGTGTCCCATTACGCCACCGGGAGCCAGGCAAAACCTGTGGACCAGATGCCTCAGTGGCTATTCGCGTTTGAGCCTGCCGGTATGGCGACGTTTCGAGCGTTGGCGCTGCTATGCGCCCATCCGGCTCAGGCTGAACGGGCTCAGCGTGAAATTAACCTCTCCCCACCGCCAGACAACCCCTTTTTACAAGCCTGTGTGCTGGAAGCCTTGCGGTTGTGGCCAACAACGCCCCTTATTCTACGCGAAACAACAGAGCGAACGTGCTGGTCGCAAGGCGAAATGCCTACCAATACCACGCTGCTTATCCATGCGCCCTATTTTCACCGTGATGACCGCACATTGGACATCGCCAACCGCTTTGCGCCCGATATTTGGCTAAACCCTGAGCAACTTAAGCACTGTCCACTGCTGCCTTTTAGCGGAGGGCCGGGTATTTGCCCTGGAAGAAATATCGTCCTGCTGGTGACCAGTGCGGTACTGGCCGCGCTGATGAACAACCACACGTTTACGTTAAACCCGCCCGACAGGCTCACAGGAGATGAGCCCATACCGGCGTTATTAAGCAACTTCCATCTCTGTTTTCAGGTTAAACAATCAGATGCTTTATCACGCCAGGAGGGCTGAGGGCGCGTAAAGCGCTTGTTTGAATCGCTAAGCCTGCTGGAGCGCCGCTGCAAGGGTGGTCTTCTTTGCCCTTGATGTGCGTTGCATCCTTGTAGAGTGCTCGCTACAGTTCGGCCTTTGCTGGGCTAACTGAACGTATGGAGCATGTCGCATGGCCACCTTAATGATTCAAGGCACCACGTCAGATGCAGGTAAGAGCACCGTGGTCGCCGGGCTATGCCGAGTGCTTAAACGTCGAGGCTTTCGTGTGGCTCCTTTCAAGCCTCAAAACATGGCATTGAACAGTGCCGTAACTGAAGATGGCGGAGAAATCGGCCGCTCTACCGCTCTACAAGCACAGGCCGCTGGCGTGGTACCTCATAGCGATATGAACCCTGTGCTGCTTAAGCCGGAATCGGACCGCGGTGCCCAGGTGATTTTGCGCGGCAAGGTGTACGGCCATATGGGGGCGCTGGATTACCACGCCTTTAAGCAGACTGCCCAGGAAAGTGTGATGGCCGCCTGGCATGCATTGCAGCGCCGTTATGATGTCATTATTGCCGAAGGGGCGGGCAGCCCTGCCGAAATTAATCTGCGAAAGGGCGATATCGCGAATATGGGGTTTGCGGAGGCGGTAGATTGCCCCGTATTACTGGTCGGCGATATTGATCGAGGGGGCGTATTTGCCCAGTTGGTAGGCACGCTTGAGTTGCTCAGTAAAAGCGAGCAGGCGCGTACCAGGGGATTTATTATTAATCGTTTTCGCGGTGATATTGGCCTGCTGAACCCAGGGCTTGAGTGGCTTACCAAGCGAACGGATAAGCCCGTTTACGGCACCTTGCCCTATTTGCCTGGATTATTATTGGATGCAGAAGATAGCGTAGGCCTCACCCAAAAAACAGCGCAGGTAGCGCCATTAACTATTGTTGTGCCGGCGCTTCCACGTATCAGTAACCATACCGACTTTGATCCGCTGCGCCTTCACCCTCACGTGGCGTTGCATTTTATTGGACCGGACCAACCGATTCCCGCGGCGGATGTCATCATATTGCCGGGGAGCAAGAGTACTGCCCACGATCTGGCGTGGCTAAAGCGCCAAGGATGGGAGGCGGCTATTAAACGCCACCTGCGCTATGGCGGCAAACTACTGGGTATTTGCGGCGGTTTTCAAATGTTGGGCGAATGGGTAGAAGACGCAGAGGGCCTTGAAGGTCCACCAGCGCGCGTTGCGGGACTTGGGTTATTGCCGCTTACCACGCAGATGGTCTCGGACAAGCAGTTGCGTAACGTTGTGGGTCAGCTGCTGCCTGAAGGGGCCAGTGTCACCGGTTATGAGATCCATAATGGGGTTAGCGAGGGCGCGGCGCTGGCGAACCCGCTATTTGATTTGGAAAACCGTCACGAAGGGGCTGTTAGTGACGATGGACAAATAATGGGTACCTATCTGCACGGCTTGTTTGACCATCCTGATGCGTGCCAAGCGCTCTTGAAGCGCTTTGGGCTGACCGAAGTAGGCCAAGTGGATTACCTGGCCCATCGCGAAAAAGAGCTAGAGCGTTTAGCGGATTCGCTGGAGGCGCATTTGGAAATAGAGGCAATTATTAAGCTTATCCAGCAAGCTTAATGGTCTGATAGCAAGCGGCGCTGGTCGTTTGCCTTGCAGTTGTGTCTTTGCTGATGCTGTCATAAGGATAAATTCTGGCTGGTATGCCGCGTCGGTATCCTCTAACCTTGCGGCGTTAACGTAGCTGATACTGGTCGCAACAGCGTAAAAGAGAGCGTCATGAAGGTAGTTCAGATTAAAGAAGCGGGGCAGCGAGATGCCTGTTTAGCGCAACTGTGCGCTAGCGTTTATGGTCAGCAGGCAGGATTAACCCCGCTGGTGGTGTTTGCCGGTACGCGCAAGGTGCTGTTTACGCAGGAAATAGCCCGTTTGGTGGCGGGTGTTGATGGTGCTGGTAAGCCGTTGTCGCTGGCGCTGTTGGTATTGGATGAGGCGGGCGAAGGCATGACGATTACTCACGCCTGCGAGTTTGAGCAAGGCGCCAAGCAGCGGCTCATCAGCGAATTGGCGCTTAAAGCGCCGCTGCGCGTTGAGGTGGATAATGCGGAGCAGGAGGCGGTTTATCAGGCGAGCGGTATCAAGCGCTGGTTTGATGGCGCTGACAGCAAACGCATTGGCTTAAGCGGCCGCCATCCGGCCAGTAATGCAGGCGAACTGGCCGCGACCGTTGTGTTGGATGAGGCGCTCATTTTACGACGCTTTAAGCACGACCCAAAAGCATTTGAAAGCGCCAAACAGGACTTTCTAAACGGCTTGAACCAGTTTCCCGCAACGCTCTGAGCATGCTTATTCTGTGAGCTGGCCGAGGCTACTTTTTGGCCAGCTCGCGCATGGCGCTTTCCAGCCCTTCCAGTGTCATGGGGTACATGCGGTCCTCAATAATGTCACGAATCAACTGCGTGGAATACGTGTACTCCCAAGCGCGAGGTGGCATAGGGTTAAGCCATGCCAAGTGGGGAAAGGTCTCGCAGACGCGTTTCAGCCATGCGCCGCCGGGCTCTTCATTAAAATGCTCGACGCTGCCACCTCGGTGAGTAATCTCATAAGGTGACATGGCCGCATCGCCTACGATGACTACCTGATAATCCGCGCCGTAAGTGTGGAGCACGTCCATGGTGGGGATGCGCTCGCTGCCGCGTCTTGAATTATGTCGCCAGACCCCTTCGTATAAACAGTTATGAAAGTAGTAGTGTTCAAGATGCTTGAATTCGGAGCGGGCAGCCGAAAACAGCTCCTCACAAACGCGAATGTGATCATCCATGGAGCCGCCTACATCCAGAAACAGCAGCACCTTAACAGCGTTGTGGCGCTCAGGGCGCATCTGAACGTTTAGTAAGCCCCCATCGCGCGCTGTTTCACGAATGGTACTGTCGACATCGAACTCTTCCAAAGCACCTTGGCGGGCGAACTTGCGTAATCGGCGCAGCGCCATTTTGATATTGCGGGTACCCAGCTCCAGCGAATCGTCATAGTCGCGAAAGCGCCGTTCATCCCAGACCTTTGTTGCGCGGCGATGGCGTGAGCCTTCCTGGCCGATACGAATGCCTTCAGGGTTATAGCCATAGGCGCCAAATGGGCTGGTGCCGCCTGTGCCAATCCACTTGTTACCGCCTGCATGGCGCTCTTTTTGCTCCTCTAGGCGTTTTTTAAAGGTGTCGATCAGCGCTTCCAGACCGCCTAGCGATTCAATGTTGGCTTTCTCTTCATCCGACAGCTGCTTTTCAAATTCCCGGCGCAGCCAGTCATCGGGAATCAACGCCTCAATGGCGGCATCCATGTCTTCAAGGCCTTTAAACCAGGCAGCAAACGCACGATCAAAGCGGTCAAAGTGGCGTTCGTCTTTAACCATTACCGTGCGAGCGACTTGGTAAAATGCTTCCATATCGGCAAACACGACGCCACGTTCAACCACCGCGTGCAGGTCCAATAACTCACGCAGCGACACAGGCACGCCCGCACGCTTTAAGGTTTCGAACAGACCAATAAACATGGCTTAACGACCTGTGCCTTTCTGACGGCGTAACATAAATGCCAGGCGTTCAAGCAGCTGGGTATCCTGCTCGTTTTTAACCAGTGCGCCGGCCATGGGCGGCAGTGCCTTGGCTGGGTCGCGGTTGTAGAGCGCTTCCTGGGCAATTTCATCCGCCATTAGCAGCTTAAGCCAATCAACCAGTTCAGAGGTTGAAGGTTTCTTCTTAAGGCCGGGCGCATCACGTAGTTCGAAAAATACGTTCAGCGCTTCGCCGACCAGCCGCGGTGCAATATCCGGAAAGTGCACATCCACTATCGCCTGCTGAGTGGCTCGGTCGGGAAATTCAATGTAATGAAAAAAGCAGCGGCGCAGAAATGCATTGGGTAGCTCTTTTTCATTATTGGACGTGATGATAATAATGGGGCGTTGATCGGCTCGGATCGTTTCACCGGTCTCGTAAACGTGGAACTCCATGCGATCCAGTTCCTGGAGCAAGTCGTTCGGAAACTCGATATCGGCCTTGTCTATCTCGTCGATCAAAAGCACGACACGTTCATCGGCCGTAAAGGCTTCCCACAGTTTGCCGGGCTTTATGTAGTTGGCTACGTTCTCCACGCCTTCGACACCTAGCTGAGAATCGCGCAGCCGGCTAACCGCATCGTACTCATAAAGCCCTTGGGCGGCCTTGGTACTGGATTTAATATGCCAGGTAATTAGCTGAGTGCCCAGTGACTCGGCCAGCTCTTCCGCGAGCAGGGTTTTACCGGTGCCAGGCTCGCCCTTAATCAGCAACGGCCGTTCAAGAACAATCGCCGCGTTAACCGCTTGCTTTAGTGCATCAGTGGCAATGTAGGAAGAAGTAGAGTTAAACGCCATGAAGAGTGCCTCGACGGGTCGAAAACGTATTCAAACAAGTGTACGTGAGGGTAGGTGTCGGGGCCAACAGCCAATTCCGATGGCGTTAAATAGAAGCACCAAGACCCAATGGGTACGCACGGTACCTTTATGGGGCAAAACTACGTAAGCACGGACAGGATTGGTGCACTTTCTTCGCATGGGATATTGAGGTAGGCGAGCTGAGTACGAGTGTTTTTTTTATATGTTTTTGTATTTTAATGATTTTTAGAATGATGGCACGTAGTTCGCTATATCTTAAGTAAGAAGCAAATGAACAGCGTCACGAGCCACATTGAATGCTCTTCCTTCTTTGCTATATCGCCACGGTAATGACCGTTTTGCGATACACCGTGTGAGCTGGCGTGCTCCACTTGGGTCCCCTTCGGGGGGCTTTTTTTATATTTGAAGAAAAAGAGCTAGGCTTTGTACGAAAACTGCTTGCGCTCGACCATACGGCGTTAAAAATCAGCTCAAAATACTCATTTACTCATGTAAACTCCGTTTTTTCGCTGATTTTTGCCTTGTCTGGCCTTCGCTCAGCGACTTTTCGTACAAACCCTAACATTTTCAACATATAACAAGAATGTCACAAGAAATTTGGAAACACTGTTCGATTGGTATATATTGTATAGGTAAGCCGGTTGGTCGGCACCAATCCCAAGCTAAAATGCATAGAGGGTGAACCTAATGAGCAATATGAAATTAATTTCAGCCGCTGTGGTAACTGCTGGCTTAGCACTGGCAAGCCAGGCTGCCTTAGCGTACAACGCTGGCGATGCATTTGTTCGTGGTGGCGTCGCTCAAACCGATACAGGATCAGGCAACGGTAATATCAATGGAGAGTCACTGAACGTTCAAAGCGAGACAGGCTTTACGTTCGGCGCTGGTTATCTATTTACTGATAAAGTGGGTGTTGAGCTTAATAGTTCTGAAAAGTTTGAACATCAGCTCAATGCGGCATCACAAGACCTGGGAAGCATTGACCGCTTACCCGTAAATCTATTGGTAAATTACTACCCCATGGGTGGGCTGGATTCACGTGTTCAGCCGTACGTTGGTGCAGGTCTTAACTACACACGCTTCTCGGGTGGTCCTGACAATATTGACGTACGCAGAAGCTATGGCGCTATCGGCCAAGCCGGTGTGGATTTAGCAGTCACCCAGAACGTGTTACTGAATGGCTACGTAAGCTATGCGGATGTGGATGGCGAGATCAAACGTGATGGCGAGCATATCGGTAAAGTCGATATGGATCCGGTCACCGTCGGCGGTGGCGTGACGTTCCGTTTCTAAGGCATAAGCCAGCTTTAAAATATCATCTAACACCCGGCCTTGCGCCGGGTGTTTTTGTTGCGGCTTAACCACAGGTTCTGCTACGGGCCTTATGGGGTCAGATTATCGTAACCGCTTTCAGTGACCACTACGTTATCCTCGATACGAATACCACCACAGGACATTAACTGATCCACCAGCGTCCAGTTAATTGGAAGCGATGTGTCGCGTAACGGGTTTAGGAGCATTGGAATAAAGTAGAGTCCTGGCTCAACGGTTACCACCATGCCGGGTTTCAAAATGCGCGTTAAGCGCAGGGCGGGATGTTCGCTGGGGGCAGGGGCCGCTGAGCCATCAGGGTGGCGTAAACCGGCTACGTCATGCACTTGAAGCCCCAGGGAGTGACCTAAACCGTGTGGGCAGAAGGCGCGAGTGACCCCTTCGCTTACCGCTTGCTCGACGGTGCCTTTAAATACGTCATGGGCAACGAGGATGCTTCCCAGGGCTTGGTGCATTTGCTGGTGTAACTCAACAAAAGAGGTATCCGGTTCGATGCGACTAATAATGTCATCTTTTAGATGATGTAGTGCCGTTACCAGTTCTTCAAAAATCGCGGGGGCATCAGGCCCTGCGTGGGTGCGGGTGATATCTGCGCAGTAACCTCTAAAGCGTCGCCCGGCATCTACTAACAAGCTGTAGCGCTGGCTGGGTGGTGTTATATCGTAATGTTGGTAGTGCAGGACGCCTGCATGTCCATTCAAACCAATAATATTCTGGTAGGGAACGTTAGATTCGCGCTGTCGGCTAGCCGCTAGGTAGGCCAGTTGAATATCGAGCTCCCCTGAAGCGCCAATAAAGGCGGCTTGGGCGGCCTTGTGACCTGCTATTGCAAGGTGATTGGCTTCTCGTAGACAGGCAACTTCGTAAGGTGTTTTGAACATGCGAAGTTCATCAAGCGCTCGCACAACCTCATCAGGGGCTGTTTCAGCGTTCAGCGCCTGCTGAATATCGGGCGCCGTGCTTGCTATATCGCCGATGACGACGCTGCGGCCCTCTAAATGAGGCGCGCGTGCGTGGGCACACTGATGTACATCAATGACGGATAGCCAAGGCTCATCGGGTAGCTGAGTAGGCTGATGCCAAAAATCAGCGGGCGCATGCAGATAAAACTGCGGTTTTTTACCAGGCTCAATGACTAGCCAGCTGTGCTGAATGTCCGCAAGGCCTACCCAGTGCATAAAATGGCCATAGGTTTGGAAAGAGGCGGCATGATCGTCAGCAAAATGATGGCTGGCGTGGCCGCTATAAATCACCAGACTGTCAAAACCGTACTTTGCTAACACCTGCTCATAGGCATGTTGTAAATGAACGATATGATCAAGCTGCAGGTTAAAAAGCGTTGTTGACATGAAAGTCTATCCTGTTAACTACGTGACGGGGCGAGTTCGCTCCAGAGTTTGTCTAGTTCTGCATGGTGCTGATGCTGATGGCGGTATAAGCGCAGCTCCATGGGCACATCCCAGCGGCTATCGCCTGCTCTGACGAGGGTGCCTTGGGCGAGCTCATGTGAAACGTTGCGCTCTGGCAGCCAGCTCATGCCATATCCCAGCAGTACCAGCTCTTTTATACCTGCCGCGTACAGGTTTTCACTTTGTGCCACCAGGTGGGTGCTTTGAGGTAATCTGGCCAGGTGTGCCTTTATTGCAGAGCCCAGCAGGCCTCGCTTGGGGTAGGCAAGCCAAGGCGAGGGCTGCTGGCGTGTGCCTGGCAAAACGGTACAAGGCTCGCCTTGAGGGGCAAGGCCTGTCACGGGAATTAGCCGCTCATGGCCGATCACTCGATAGGTACAAGCGCTTGTATCGATATCCAGGTCGCATCGCCCGACAGGCCAGTAACAGATAGCCAGGTCGCACTCTGCGCGCATTAACGCTTGAAAATAGTCGTGAGCAATCCACCCGGTAGCGCGCAGGTAGGGCTGTACATGGTCCTGCCAGCCGGTAGATGCTAGCCATTCAGGCAGGAAATTCCCCAGTAGGCTTTGCGGGGCGGCTACCATAATGCGCCGCTGTTGACCGGCATTAATCTCGCGCAATCGGTCACGCGTTAAACGAACGCGCTCCGTTACCTGTTCGCATAAGGTGAGGAACTCCTCACCGGCGGGGGTTAACGAAAGCGGTAGCGTTTGGCGATTAATGAGCGTAATGCCCATCTCTTCTTCCAACAGTTTAATCCGTCTAGAGAAGGTCGGCTGGGTTACGTTTTGATCATCGGCGGCACGTGAAAAGTGCCGAGTCCTGGCCAGGGCAATAAAGTCTTCTAGCCAGCGAATTTCCATGCTTTACCTCGCAGTGAGATGGCGTGACTGGCCAGTAAATGCCTACGCTTCATAGGCGGCCTTCCTCAACAGCGTGGCAGGCTACACGCGTGCCGTCATCCTGCATTTTTAATTGCGGGATTTCTTGAATGCAGCGCGCATTGGCATACGGGCAGCGACCATGAAAAACACAGCCGCTCGGTAAGTTAACCGGCGTTGGCACCTCACCTTTAAGGCGAATATGCTGCGGCCGGTCATCTTCAAGGCGCGGAATAGATGAAAGGAGTGCTTGGGTGTAAGGGTGGCGGGGCTTGGCGAACAGGGTCGAGGTCGTGGCTATTTCGCATACGGTGCCCAGATACATCACGGCAACCCGCGTACCAAAATGCTCCACTACCGCAAGGTCATGGGTGATAAACAGGTAGGTCAAATTGCGCGCGTGCTGGGCTTCCATCAACAGGTTCAGCACCTGTGCCTGAATAGAGACATCCAGCGCTGAAATGGGCTCATCAGCAACAATAAACTCAGGGTCCACTGCCAGCGCTCGCGCAATGGCAATACGTTGACGCTGGCCGCCGGAGAATTCATGACCAAATCGCTTACCCCAGTCTGGGTCAATGCCCACCGAGCCCATTACTTCTTCGACCTTATCGGCGATCTGCTGGCGGTTCCATGTAGGGTGGTGCAAGCGCAGTGGCTCTTCCAGTGTTTGCTGGATGGTCATCCGCGGATTAAGCGATGCGTAAGGGTTCTGGAAAATCATCTGCATGCGCTTGCGATATGGCAGCAATTGGCGCGAGCTTAAATGGTCAATGCGCTGACCATCATAGTGAATCTCGCCTTCAGACGGGGTGATCAGCCCCATGACCGTACGGGCGACGGTAGATTTGCCGCAGCCGGATTCGCCGACGACGCAGAGTGCCTCGCCACGCATTATCTCCAGGTTTACGCCATTAATAGCGTGTACGTGCTCCTGGTGACGAACGAGCTTGCCGCCTTTAAATCGCAACTGGTCAAGAAAGTCGCCTGACAGCGAGAACCGCTTTTTGAGATCGCAGATTTGCAGAAGTGTCTGGGCTTCTTCGACGTTTTCAGCGGGGATGTGATGCTCTGCCATCGCACTTGCCTGCGTACTCATTGGCTTTCCTCCTTTAAACGACGATCTTCCAGCAGTTCAGCCACCATATGGCAAGCTACCTGGCAGTTGCCCGCTTGTACAAATCCGGGCACTTGCTCAATACAAGCGGGGCGGGTTTGCCCATCGGCGCGCTTAATAAAGTCGCAGCGCGGGTGAAAGGCGCAGCCGCTGGGGAGATTGGAAAGCGAAGGCATACTGCCACGGATCTGATTCAGTCTTTCACCGGGTGTTGCCATCTGGGGCAGGGCATTAATCAGCCCTTGGGTGTAGGGATGCTGCGGGTCATTAATGATCTCACGCGTGGGTCCTTGCTCAATCACGCGGCCAGCATACATGACCAGCATGCGTTGAGTGACCTGACTCACGACGCCAAGGTCGTGAGTAATCAAAATAAGCCCGACATTGTGCTGTTCGCAGAGATCCAGCAATAGCGCCATGATTTCTGCCTGAATGGTGACATCCAGTGCCGTTGTCGGCTCATCGGCAATAATGATGTCCGGGTCAAGCAGCAACGCAATGGCAATAATAATGCGCTGTCGCATGCCGCCGGAAAGTTCATGAGGGTATTGTTCCAGACGCTTTTCCGGTGAGGGAATTTGCACCTGGCGTAATTTATCCAGTGCAATGGCGCGGGCCTCTTTAGAGGAAATCCGTCGGTGAGCTTTTAGACACTCCACCATTTGAGCGCCAATTGATAACACTGGGTTCAGCGTCATCATTGGGTCCTGGAAGATCATTGAGATTCGGTTGCCACGTATTTTACGCAGCCCGCGCTCCGACATGGTATTCAGCGTTTGTCCTTCAAACGTAATACTGCCACCGGCAATAAATCCGGGCTTGGCAATCAGGTTAAGCAGCGAAAACGCCGCAACCGATTTGCCAGCACCAGACTCGCCTACAATGCCTAAACGTTCACCGCGCTCTAGCGTAAAGCTAACGTCACGCAGTGCACGTACTTCGCCTTGGCGCAGGCCAAACCGTACATCCAGTTGGGAAACTTCAAGTAATGCCATGGTGCCCTCAGCCTTTATAGAGTCGTGGGTTCATGACATCGCGCAGCCAGTCGCCCAATAGATTGATAGACAGCACCAGCACTACCAGTACCGCACCGGGAATTAGCGTGATCCACCAGGAGCCTGACTGAATGTAGTCAAAACCTGCCTTGATTAACGAACCAAGCGATGGGTGGGTCTCGGGCATCCCCAGGCCCAAAAACGACAGCGCCGCTTCAGAAATAATGGCGTTGGCAATTTGCACGGTAGAAATAACGAAAATAGGCGATAACGTATTGGGCAACACATGGCGGAACATAATCCGTTTGCTGCGCAATCCCATCACCCGGGCAGCGTCTACATACTCCTTGTTTTTTTCGGCAAGTACGGAAGCGCGCACGGTGCGGGCGTATTGTGGCCACTCGGCCAAGCCAATAATCAGTACCAGCATCAGTACTGCGTATTGACTATAAAAAGAGCTACCCATGGTGGCCTTCACGACAGCGCCGACCACGATAGCCACCATCAAGGTGGAGAACGACAGCTGAATATCCGCCAAGCGCATAAAAAAGGCATCCACGCGGCCGCCCAAATAGCCCGCCATTAGGCCAAACGTCACACCCAAAAGTGCCTGTAAGATCACCGCACCAAAGCCGATTAAAAGCGATACCCGCGTACCGTACAAAATAATTGACCAAAGGTCTCGGCCCTGGGCATCGGTGCCCAGTGAGTAGCGTTCGTCAGCTCCGTCGACCCAGAACGGTGGCAATTCGGAGGCCATAATATCGATCTGACGCAAATCGTACGGATCGGTAGGCGCAATAAGAGGCGCGGCAAAGGCAGCCACTACCAGGCAGATAAATACCGCCAGGCAGAGCTGTGCCGTGCGGTCACTCTTGAAGCTGTACCATAAATAGGAGTCGCGAAAGCGTTGAAAATGGCTGGGCGATTTGCTCTTGGGCACGCTCTTTGTTGTCATCGTCATGCGGGTTTACCCGTCAGTTTTACGGTGGGGTTCACAAAGCCGTAAATCAAATCCACGATGGTGTTGGTCACCACGAAAATGACACCGACAATCATTAGATAGGCCACGATTAGCGGGATATCAGCCCGATTGATCGCGTCCAAAAACATAAGGCCCATGCCCGGCCACTGGAACACGGTTTCGGTCAGAATGGTGTATGCCACCATCGTACCAATTTGAACACCGCCTACGGTGATCACCGGTAGCATGGTGTTTTTAAGCGCATGGACAAAATAGACGCGGCGCATTGAAATACCCTTGGCTCGGGCATACTTAACGTATTCAGACTGCAGTACTTCCATCATTTCAGCGCGGATCAAGCGAATAAACAGCGGCAGCATGATAGAGGCGAGTGAAATGGCAGGTAGCACCAGGTGTTGCAGGCCGCTCCAGGAGGCCAGGTTGGTATCCCAATAGCCAAACACGTGCACCAGGTCATAACCGCGCCCAAACGAGGGCATATTGCCTTGGGTAGATAATGCACTGTTTAACCAGGCCCCCCACGCGGTTCCCTCGGGAAAAATAGAGACGGTAATGCCGATAGAAAAAATTTGAATTAATACAATCGCGGTTAAGAATACCGGGATCGAAATACCGATAATCGACGCCCCCATAAAAAAACGGGAGATAATCGAGCGCGGTTTGATAGCGCTGTATACCCCGATAGGTGCCGAAAACACCACGATAATTAAGGTGGCTGCAAAGACGAGCTCAAGCGTTGCTGGCAGGTGGCGTGCAATAACGCTGAGCGCCGGTTCGCGGTAGAAGTAGGAGTTACCAAAGTCGCCTTGCACGGCGTTTTTGGCAAAGCGTACATACTGCACCATGAATGAATCATTAAGGCCCAAGCGCTCGCGTAGGGCTTCTCGTTCACTTTCGGGGACCGATTGTCCGACCATCTGCTGTACCGGATCACCCAGGTTATCCTGGATGGCGAAGGCCAGCACGCTGATGATGAACATCACCAATACCGCGTGCATCAGCCGCTTGATTAAAAAGGCAATCATGGCGTACGCCACCTATGTAATAGTGTTTAGCAAAGGAAGTCGGGGTAAGTGCCGTTAAACATTTTGCAATGGGTTTTGACGCAACAGTTTTTGACGCGGTTTCGACACAACAAGCGCTTCGCTCTCCAGTTGGCTGGAGAGCGAAGCATCCGTGCAGGCAATTTACAAGCCGTTAATCAAACTTAACGATTAATCACGAGATCGCCCAGATAGGGGAAGTCGATGGCGTTAACGACGGGTTCAATCTCAACGCCTTCGGCAGCGGCATACGCAAGGTTCTGCCAATGCAGCGTGATAAAACCAACATCTTCATACAGCATGGCTTCTGCTTCACGCAGCATTTCATTGCGTCGCTCAAGATCGGTTACGCTGTCGGCTTCAGTGACAAGCGCGTCGATCTCTTCATTGCAGTAATTGCCATAGTTGTATTGGCCCGCACCGCTCTCTTCATCAATACAGAAGGTGAGGTACTGGAAGAAGTTGGCAGTATCTTCAGTATCCGAATGCCAGCCAAGCATGGCGATATCCGATTGACGGGTATCATACTCTGGCCAGTACTGGGCAAGCGGCATGGTGCGCAGGTTAACGTTGATATTGATACGCGATAGCATGTTCGCTACCGCTTGGGCAATTTGTGCGTCGTTGACGTAGCGATTGTTGGGCGCAATCATGTCAACGCTAAAGCCGTCTTCATAACCCGCTTCCGCCATTAGCTCTTGAGCGCGGGTCAGGTCATAGCGTGGTACCAGATCCGGGTTGTGACCGGAGTAGCCTTCCGGTGAAAACTGCCCAGCAGGCGTCGCAAAGCCACGCATTAAGCGATCAGCGATGCCTTCCTGGTTGATGGCAAGGTCAACGGCTTGACGAACGCGCACGTCTTTGAAGGCTTCAACTTGTTCTTCGTTAAGCTGGAAGCCGATAATACGCGTGCCCGGTACTTCGAAAAGCTCAACGTCACTTGCTTCACGAACGCGCTCCAGATCATTCGGCGGCACAGCGTCAATAAAATCGACGCCGCCTGAGAGCAAGGCTGCTACGCGCGCGGCGTTTTCCGCAATCGGCGTGAGTACAATGCTTGAGACATTGCCTTCGCTTTCAGTATCCCAATAATCTTCAAAGCGTTCAAAATCGACACGTACGCCTTGGCGACGGTCAGTAAGAACGAAGGGGCCGGTACCGGAAACATTGCGTGAAGCAAACGAGTTGCCTGCTTTTACGATCTCCGCTTTATCGACGCCATTTTCGGTTTCACCAGTATAGAACTGGCTATCCATGGGAAAAATGTAGGTCGCCAGGTTGAGCAACAGCGGATAGGGGGTCGTCGTCGTGATTTCCACCGTGTAGTCATCAACCGCTTCGGCGGTAGCAATGGGCTCAAAAATGGCGCGGTAGTCAGGGCTCTCTTTTAAGCGCTCAATCGTCCATACCACGTCTTCAGCCGTCAGCTCGTTACCCGAATGAAACTTGACGCCTTCACGAAGCGTCATGCGCATATGCGTATCGTCTGTTTGTACCCATTCAGTTGCCAAGCGGGGCTCAAACTGAAAGTCCTTGGTCCAGCGGACGAGAGGATCAAACGCCAAGTGGGAGAAACGCAGCATACCGCCGGAAAGTTGTTCGTGAATATCAAGCGTTTCCGGATCGGCGGAGTAGCCAATGCGCAACGTTTCAGCGTTTGCTGTCAAAGGGAGCACTGCGCTACCCGCAACAGTTGCACCGATAATAGTGGCCAGTATCTTTTTTTTGAGCGCCATAATCGTTCCCGTCTTATTGATAATTTTATTGTTCACATTACCGTCTAAACGCTATTGGCGAGACAGCAAAGCAGACACGGTCAGCTTGTAAGCTATCCTATTAACATAGAGAGTGTTGAATGCGTCATACAATCGAAATAATGATAGACCCTATTCAACTATTGAATGAATGGGCTTGTAGCAGTGAATAGTGGAGTGCAAGCTAGTCTAAAGTCGTAGATGAAAAATAAACGGGCGTTTGGTATCAGCCCACGAAAGCCATTAGTGACCCGCTGGAAGGCAGGCTGAAAATGATGAAATGGAATCAATGGATCATTCTGGTGTTAATCGGTTGGCTTCCATTAACCGCACAGTCTGACACTATTGAAGGCATGCTGGACGGCGAGCCGCGGGAGTGGTTTGTGCTGAGCCAGGGCCGTGACTCCAATGCTTCTTTTGTAGAGGTTGGCGATCAACGCCAAATCACTATCACAGGGTTTGTCGAGCCTGATCAAAGGGACGCCTACGAAGGGTTGTCTATTAGCCTGGCGGTTGAAGACAACCAGCTTATCGATGCCCAAGTGGTACAACTGATCGGTAGCACCACCGTACCGCCGCTTTACACCTCTGAAGGAGGCAGTATTACCGTCACGTTGACGCAGCTTGAGCAGCAAGGCAGCCACATTCATATTGCTGGGCGTGTCGAAGGCGTATTGGCGTTGCAAACTGCACTGGACGACGCGCCCAGCCGGGCTGAGGGAATCGACATCGATGTGCAGTTTGACGTTAATGCCTATCGAGCACGGTTCTAACAAGCACAGTTTTAAGCTCCAAATTGCTGATGCAGCCATGCATTAATATCATCAGACTCATACAGCCACTCTTTGCGACCATCTTCGTGGTGAATCTTTAAGCAAGGCACTTTGGTTTTGCCGCCGCCTTCAAGGAGGTCCTGCTTATGTGCGGGGTCATGCTGAACATCGCGCAGCTCAATGGTTAGTCCTAAGCGGGCAATTTCTTTACGCACCTTAATGCAGAAAGGGCAGGTACGGAATTGATAAAGGGCCAGACGTTGGCAAGCCTGGTCGACGCGCGCTTGATCGGCGGGGGCACGCTCAATCGCGTTAGGCGTTGAGAGTTTTTCACTGATAAGCATGACCGGTGCCAGCACCAAACGAACACCACGGAAAAAATAGCGAATTAATACACGCATAATAAACTCCATCGCTAACCCTGGGGCATGGGTCAGCGTTCTTAGAAAAAGTACGTCATTGTAAACAGCGATGCTACGCGCCAACAGGTGGGCTTTAAACAAGCGTGCGCGCATCCTGCAATAATCGAACGCATTTGTCACTTGGCTACGCTCGCTATACGTATATTGGGGCATTTTCTAACCCCCAGGTGTGCTTAAACCCTTGCTTCTGGGTGAGTAAACAAGCCGAGCATGCTAGTCTTTTCAGCTATTTTAAGCTGTGTTTATTACGTTGTTCAGGGACAGAAACCATGCATCTCCATATTATCGGTATCTGCGGCACCTTTATGGGTAGTCTTGCGCTGCTCGCGCGCGAGCAGGGCCATCAGGTTAGCGGGTCAGATGCAAACGTCTATCCTCCGATGAGCACTCAGCTTGCTGAAGCAGGCATTACGTTAATGGAAGGTTATCGAGCAGAGCACCTTGGTGCTTCGATTGACTTGGTGGTAGTGGGGAATGCGCTGTCACGCGGGAACCCGGAAGTAGAGGCGCTCCTTAATAGCGGTTTGCCGTATACCTCAGGAGCGCAATGGCTTGCTGAGCATGTGTTACCAGGGCGGCGAGTAATTGCTATCGCCGGTACCCATGGTAAAACCACCACCGCCAGTTTACTGGCCTGGCTATTGGAGAGCGCGGGCCAAGTACCGGGCTTTTTAATTGGCGGTGTGCCGCGTAACTTTGGTGTTTCCGCTCGGCTGGGTGATCCTCAGGGGCCTTTTATTGTTGAAGCAGATGAGTACGATACGGCCTTTTTTGATAAACGCTCCAAATTTGTACACTATCGCCCCGATATTGCTGTGCTCAATAATCTTGAGTTTGATCATGCGGATATCTTTCCGGATTTAGCTGCTATTGAACGCCAGTTCCATCACCTTGTGCGCACCGTACCCAGCCAAGGGCGCCTGCTAGTAGCCGATGAACAGCCAGCGCTAGAGCGCGTCATAGCGATGGGAGCCTGGACACCCATTAAGCACTTTGGTGAGCAGTCCCAAAGTGCGTGGCAGCTCTGCCTTGAGCGCCCTGATGCCAGCCGTTTTCAGGTGATTCACCGCACAGACCGGGGCGAAGAGGATAGCGTCGTCGAGTGGTTGTTAAGCGGCGTTCACAACGCGCGAAATGCCTTGGCAGCGTTGGCGGCTGCCCACGAGTGCGGAGTTGATTTAGCCCGGGCGTGCGCAGCACTAGCGCGTTTCGAAACGCCACGCCGACGCCAGGAAGTGCGTGGAGAAGTGGGGGGCGTTCAAGTCATTGACGACTTTGCCCATCACCCCACGGCGATTGCGGCGACCTTGCAAGGCTTGCGTGCCACAACGACCAAAGGGCGCTTGCTGGCGGTCATTGAACCACGCTCCAACACCATGCGGTTAGGTGCGCTACGCGATCGACTCAACGACAGCATCGCTGATGCGGACCAGGTGTATTGGTATCAACCTGCCGGTATTGATTGGTCGATGGAGGCGCTGGTAGCTGAGCAAGGTGCTAAAGCTCATCTTTATCAGCAGATTGAAACACTGGTAGAGGCGGTTGTTCGCCATGCCGAACCGCTGGATCGGATTGTGGTGATGTCCAACGGTGGCTTTGAGGGCGTACATGAACGTCTACTAAATGCCTTAACGGCCAAGGAATTGAACGCGTGAGTACAGATTCCCTGTTCAAAAAGCCGATCACCGTGGCATTAACGGGCGCTTCTGGGGCGCAGTATGGCCTGCGGCTGATAGACGTATTGGTAGAGGCAGGCCATGAAGTGTGGGTCATGATCTCCAAAGCGTCACACATGGTGATTGCCACGGAAACCGAGATTAGCCTGCCTGCTCAGCCAGAACGGCTGGCTGCTGCATTGAGAGAGCGTAGCGGCGCCGCGCCTGGCCAAATCCGCTGCTTTGGGCGAGAGGACTGGATGGCGCCTGTTGCCTCCGGGTCTGGAGCGGCCTCGGCTATGGTGGTGTGCCCATGCTCGACGGGAACGCTCTCGGCTATTGCCACTGGGGCAAGTAACAACCTGATTGAACGGGCGGCCGATGTCGCGATTAAAGAGCGCCGAACGTTAGTGCTAGTGCCCCGAGAGAGTCCATTTTCGCCTATCCATTTGGAACATATGCTGGGGCTAAGCCGCATGGGGGTTGTCATTTTACCTGCCGCCCCCGGATTTTATCACCGCCCGCAATCCATTGATGATCTCATTGATTTTATTGTGGCACGCATTCTTAATCAGTTGGGCATTCAGCATACCTTGATGCCTCGCTGGGGCGAGGATGAAGCCGATAACATGTCTAAGGATAAGCAATGAACTGGGCCACGCTCTCTATATTTGTACCCACGTTTTTATTTGTGTCACTCACGCCGGGTATGTGCATGACGCTTGCCATGGTGCTGGGCATGACCCAAGGCGTAAAACGTACGCTGTGGATGATGATGGGAGAGCTGGTTGGCGTAGGCTTGGTAGCCGCAGCAGCAGGCGCCGGGGTAGCCGCCTTAATGCTCCGTCAGCCTGAACTCTTCACGGTGTTCAAGTGGGTGGGCGGCGCTTATTTGGCCTATTTGGGCATTATGATGTGGCGCTCTCGTGGGCGTATGGCGATACCCAGTGAACTAAATGCGGGGCCTGCCGCCGGGCGGCTAACACTTGCCATGCAAGGGTTTGTCACCGCTGTGGCTAATCCGAAGGGGTGGGCATTTTTTATGGTACTGCTGCCCCCCTTTTTGGATAGCAGCCGCCCGCTGGGTAGCCAGCTGGTTCTGCTGATTGTGGTTATTTTGTTGATCGAGTTTGCCAGCTTGTTGGTGTATGCCGTCGGCGGTAAAACGCTGCGTAAAACGCTGGGAAAAAGCGGCAATGTTCGTTTACTTAACCGCATTGCCGGCACGTTAATGATGGGCGTTGGATTATGGCTGGCGCTAGGCTAGGCCGCCTACACTGGTGGAAAGAAAACCACGCGAAGGCTGATTAATACCAGCGAGGCCGACCCCAATAGCAGCCAAGGGCAGGGCGTTAATGGCTTTCGAGGATAGCGCTGCCAGCTTAGACGAACCAGTGCACAGATCATCAGCCCAAGCAGAGCGCCGCCGACCAGGTCACTAAACCAGTGCACGCCAATAACGAGCCGTGACAGTGCCATTGGCACCGCCAAAGCAATCGCCACCCAATAGATCCAGATACGTTTTTGGAGAGGTAGCTCTGAGGCAATAAACGCGGCGGCCAGGCCCAATATGACAACCGAGGTTGACGTATGGGCACTCGGATAAGAGAGCGAGCCGGTCAGGTAATCGGGGGTGTCAGGTCGAGCACGCCCGAAAATGGCTTTACCAAGCGTGTTAAGAAGCGCTACGCCTCCCACCGCCGCTCCCCAATGCAGCAAGGCATCCCATCTTCTATAAAAGATCATCCATAGTGCCCACGGCAGCAACAGGACGGCAATGCCCAGCTTGTCGCCAATCTTGGCAAATACGGCACCAATAGCGATAAGGGTGTCGCTTTGAAGCCAGCTAAAGAGCCGTTGGATATAGAGGTCGAGCGTCAATGGACCATTGTGATGCACAACCAGCAGTGTCCAACCCGAAAGGCAGGTTAAGGCAATAATAAATAGCAGCAGCGAAGCGAGAGGGACTTCGCCAGATTGGCTCATGACAAGCCAGGGTCGGCGCATAAACGGAATACGACGTGCCAGACGGGCGGTGGCAAGGTAGAGACGCCCATGACGGCCTACCTGTGCTCGCCCCCAGGAAAACACTACCGCGAGTACCACCACGCTGGCGGCTATTATGAGCAACGCTGTTTCGATGCCCGGGGGTAAATTAAGGTGTTCTTGCCATGTTCGTCCGAGCAAATAGCCTGGCAGTACATAGGCAGGTGCCCACAGTGCGGCAGATGTGATATTTGCCCATAAAAAATTACGGGGTGGCATCCGCATCATGCCCGCTATAAGCGGAATGACGGGTCTTACCGGGCCAACAAATCGGCCAATAAAGACCGAGTAAAGGCCGTAACGATCAAAAAAGCGAGAGCCTCTGCCTAGCCATTCTGGATGTAGGGAAAGTGGCCAGCGTTGAGTGATTTGTGCATGGTGGCGATAACCAAGCCTGAAACTAATGCCGTCGCCGATCACCGCGCCTAAAAAGGCGGCCATTACTAACCACACTATCCCGATAGACTCATGCCCCGCGAGGGAGGCCACTGCCGTAATCAGCACCACGCCGGGTACCAACAGGCCCACTAATGCTAACGATTCTGCAAGCGAAATGAGCAGCATCAGCAGAAGAAGCATGAAAGGCGAGAGCGAGAGCTGTTGAAAGGTTTCGACTAAAGACACGAGGGACTCCTTGAAGGGCGATACGCTGTCATCCGTTTGCCAGCGCATGAGCACGGGCGTGCAGGCGTTGTATATAGCGCTCGAAGCTCTCTTTATGAGGCAAACAAGCTGCAATGCGGGCTTCAAGATGACCGGTTTCAACCAATACACACTGGGAAAGTGCATGCTGTAGCCGCTCACGAACCAGCAGCGCACCGCTTTCGCTGGTGTCGGGCAGCACCAGCCAGAAGGTGGCCTCGCCAGCGCGCCCCAATATGTCATGATCACGGCAGCGACCTATCACTTCGCTACACAGTGTATCAAGTAGCGCGATTTTAGCTCGAGAGCCGAACTGCTCTTCGGCCATATCCAGCTGTGGCAGGTGAATGACCAGTACCGCTAAGCGCTTGTTAAGCATGGCAGCACGCTGAAATTCGTTGTTTAAGCGCTCCTTTAGCGTTTCGTAGTTGTAGGCGCGACAGTGACAATCATAGGGGTCGGTGGCCTGTAGTAATGCGCGGCGGCGAGCATGCTCCCATCGAGGGAGGGCCAGCAGTAAAAGCAAAATAACATAGCCGAGATAGAAGGGTGGCTCAGGTGTCGGGTGAGAGATAAACAACCAGACAAGGGGGCCAAGCACCCCCGTCAGCACCAAGGCAAGCCAAAGGGGTAAGAGTATAAAAGCAGAGGTGATGGGTAGGCCAAGCCAGATGGCTGATGCGTTAGAGATAGAAAGCGTACTTAATACCGTGAGGTAGGTGCTGCCTACCAGCAGTATTTGAGATATGTATCCCTTTAATCCCTGCCCTAAATGCATCAGTAGGGCCGCTAATAGCACCAGGGTAACAAACGCGGGTACCCATAAGCTCTGGTAGCTGCCCATTTTATAGAGCCATAACGCGTACCCCATCATTACTACCAGGCTGGTACTGTAAGTGATGATCATTAGCCGCTTGGAGAACGGATAGCTGTTCATGAGGAACCCAGCGTCTTGGGGGTATTGCAGAGGTGTTCAAGCGTTAAGGTTGAAGACTCAATATCCATTAGCGGCTCATGATGGCTCACCACATTTTCAGGAAGTGCTGCTTGGAGCTGCTTGCGACGGCGTGTGGCTTCTTGTGGCGAGCGAGAAAGCATCAAGGCGGCAAGCGTTGTGCTATTCAGACGATAGGTGTTCTCAAAGGAGTAGGTTAGCTCACAAAGCTTTTTTGCGGTGGGCCAAAGCTGGCGCCGCTTAACCTGCAATATAAATAGCTCTGCGTAGATAGCCTCGCGCTCAGAACGGGTTTGCTCACGAGGAAGATCGCGCAGCAACTGTTCGCCAGCCCAAAGATTAACCTTTGGGATAAGCCGCAAACGCTGGCCGATAGCCCCATTCATATCAACCAATTGGCGTGCGCTAGAAACCGCCAGTAAGCACAGTATGCCCAATAACAGCACTATTAGCCCCCCGGCTGGAAAGGACAATTGTGGCGCTATTAAGGCGCCGCTAAGTAGTGCGGCCATGGCATTAAGTACAAGAATCCAGCGCGCCTGGGGTAGTATGAATATAGCCGCCCACGCCCAGATCAACATATCATGCTGTTCTGGTGCGCTGGCAATTAATCCCAGCAGTAATAAGCCCGGCAGCACTTGCCAGGGCAGCCCTCTGGAGTGACGATGACTAAAGTCCAGAAGCAGCGCCGTAATGCAAAGCCAACTGACGGAGAGCCAAAGCAGCAGGATGGCCATGGGCTGTGCGCCCAACGTCCAGAACGCTAGTGCAGCCGCTGCGGCGAGTAAATTGGCTCTAAGCAAGTGAATTTTGTATTTGCTTTGCATGGTGGCTTACTATTCGCCTTCACGAACTCCATGTACGTTCCCCGTCGTCTAATCAGCGGTGACAGGACCAAGTGTGAAACTTAAAATGCTCATTATAACGTTTAAGTAGCGTAATATATTGCCTATTACTGGACACAATTACGACGCGCCTGACCAGATAAAATGATGGCGGCGTGCATGATGATAAAGGGAGACAGCATGAGCGTTTCAACGCCCTTACAAGATGAGGCTCAACAGCAACTCACCGCCGGTGATGTTCCCGCATACATGCAGGCGCTTGGAAAGGCAGCTCGTTCAGCCGCAAGTGAGCTACGTCGTGCCGATACCGGCATTAAAAATCGTGCCCTTGAGTCAATAGCGCAGCAGCTGATGACGGCTCGCGCGCGTATTTTAGACGCCAACGCTCAGGATATGCAGCGCGGTAAGGAAAATGGTCTGGATAGTGCGTTACTTGACCGCTTGGCGCTTGATGACGCCCGTTTTGATGCGATGATTGAAGGGCTGCGTCAAGTGGCCGCCTTGCCTGACCCGGTGGGTGAGATAGACGATATGAGCTACCGTCCCAGTGGCATCCAGGTAGGCAAAATGCGCGTGCCTTTAGGGGTCATTGGCATCATTTACGAATCACGCCCCAATGTAACGCTTGAAGCGGCCAGTTTGTGCTTAAAATCGGGCAATGCCTGCATTTTACGCGGCGGGTCAGAGGCGAGCGCGTCCAATCAAGCCATTGGCGAATGCATTACGCAAGGACTGCTGGATGTGGGGCTGCCTGCTAACTGCGTTCAGGTGGTGGCGACGACCGACCGTGCCGCTGTCGGCGCATTGATCAGCATGCCTGATTACGTGGATGTCATTATTCCGCGTGGTGGGAAATCGCTGATTGAGCGAATCTCGCGTGACGCTACAGTGCCCGTTATCAAGCACCTTGATGGTGTTTGTCACGTCTATATTGATACCACGGCGGATCCAGCTAAAGCCTTGGCTATCGCGGTCAATGCTAAAACGCACCGTTACGGCACCTGCAATACCATGGAAACACTTCTGGTTGATGCGCCAGTGGCTGATTTGCTGTTGCCAGAGCTGGCGCGGGCTTACGCAGGACATGAGGTTGAGCTACGAGGCTGTGAACGCACTCAAGCGCTGCTTCCTCAGGCCTTGGCGGCATCCGAGGAAGATTGGTACGCCGAATATCTTGCTCCGGTATTAGCGATCAAAATAGTGGATGGCGTGGAAGAGGCGATTGCGCATATTGAGCGCTATGGCTCGCACCATACCGACGCTATTGTGACCCAGGACTACTCTCTGGCGCGCCGTTTTATGGCCGAGGTGGACTCAAGCTCTGTGATTGTGAATGCCTCAACCCGCTTTGCCGATGGGTTCGAGTATGGGTTAGGTGCTGAAATTGGCATTTCGACCGATAAGCTGCATGCACGAGGGCCGGTGGGGTTGGAAGGCCTTACCACGCGTAAATACGTTGTATTCGGCGATGGCCAGGTTCGCCAATAAGGCGTGTACGCTATGAGTTTTGCAGCGCTATGAGTGGTAGGTCGATATGAATTCAGTACCCATAAAAGCAGGCATGCTGGGAGGGACATTTGACCCTATTCACCATGGCCATTTGCGCAGTGCTTTGGAAGTGCGAGAAGCATTGGGCCTTGACCAGTTGCATATGATACCGGCGCCAAAACCACCTTTACGTGGTGCACCACAAGTGTCGGCAGAGCAACGAATGGCGTTGTTACAAGCCGGGATTGGCACTACGCCTGGGCTTTACGCGGATAACCGTGAGCTGCGCCGCGAAGGGCCATCCTACAGCGTTGATACGCTTGCTGAACTGAGGGCTGAATATGGTGAACAGGCACGTTTAGTCATGGTGATTGGGTTTGATGCCTTTTTACGCCTTCCTCAGTGGCAGCAGGTTGACACGTTGTTTTCCCTCGCTCACTTGGTAGTGATGGCTAGGCCTGGCTATCAAACACCCTGGTCTGATGAATTAAGGGAACTGGTAGGACAACGTGAAGTCGAAGGCGTGGACTCGCTGATGCAGCGCCCCAGCGGTGGCGTTTTACTGCTGTCGCTCCCTTCGATGATGGCAATTTCAGCGACCTATATTCGTCAGCGGCTGCGTGAGGGAAAAAGCGTTCGGTATTTGCTCCCGGAAGCGGTTGAAGAGGCCATTTTACATAAAGGCTTTTACCAGGACGTTGAATAGCGCTGGTAGTCACGCAAGAAGCCGTTACAATGGCCCGCTTTGCTAGCCGAACACCATACGAGGTTATCTGCAGGAGTCATGCACATCGATACACTGAAAAGCCTAGCGCTTGATGCGTTAGAAGACCTTAAAGCACGCGATATCACTCAACTGGACGTTTCCAGCTTAACTGAGGTTACCGACCTTATGTTGATTGCTAGTGGTACGTCTACCCGGCATGTTGCGGCACTTGCGCAAAACGTCGTAGAAAAAGCCAAGGCAGCCGGTCTTGCGCCGCGCGGTGTTGAAGGCGGTGATAATGCGGATTGGGTATTGGTCGACCTGGGTGACATTGTTGTTCATATCATGATGCCGGAAGCCCGTGCACTTTATGACCTTGAACGCCTCTGGGCAGACCTGCCTAGCGATGCAAGCATGACGGATGAGGCACGCACGCTTTTTGAAGAGCGAGCCACGATGTCATGAGAATAAGGCTGTTGGCGGTAGGTACGAAAATGCCTGCTTGGGTTGAAGAGGGCATTGAAACCTACCGTAAACGGCTCCCTCGGGATTTCAGCCTTGAAATAGAAGAAATCCCGCTTGGCCAGCGCGGTAAAAATGCAGATATTGCCAAAGCGCGTGCTCAAGAGGCTCAACGCATTCGCGATAAACTGCGGGGTGATGAGTATCTGGTTGCGCTGGAAGTAAAAGGCAAACCCTGGACAACCGAACAACTGGCCCAGGAAGCGGATAGCTGGCGTATGGAGGGCCGCGATATTGTATTGCTGGTCGGTGGGCCTGATGGTCTTGAACCTTCCCTCTCTGCGATAGCCGATAAAGCGTGGTCATTGTCACCGTTAACGCTGCCGCACCCGTTAGTTCGTATCATGCTGGCCGAGCAGCTTTATCGTGCCTGGACGCTATTAGTTGGTCACCCCTACCACCGTTAACGGCTCAAAAGGTGGTGGTATTTGTTGGCTGTGTTGCGTCAATCGTCTGATTTGAGAGTCATCTGTTGCCATGCCCCAGCGCCGTGACACGCTAAAAAATTCTGAGCAAGAGTTGCGCATTTTTCGTGTCAGAACACTTCTTGCCGTTCTGGTCGTTATAACGCTTACCGGTCTTCTGGTAGGGCGTTTAGGCTACTTACAAATTGTTCAACATGAAATTTACACCACGCGGTCAGAAAAAAACCGTGTGCGTGTTGAGCCGCTGCCACCTAATCGAGGTTTGATTTATGACCGAAATGGTGTGCTGTTAGCTGAAAACCGGCCTACTTATAACCTGACGCTGGTGCGTGAGCGTGTTGATGACCTTGATGCAACGCTGGCCCTGTTAGTGGAATTGCTGGAACTGCCAGAAGAAGATATCGAGGCCTTTAACGTACGTTCACGCCAACGACAGCGTCCTTTCCAACCTGCGCTCTTAATGAGCGATTTGAGTGAAGCCCAAATTGCTCGGCTCGCGATTAATCGCCACCGCCTGCCAGGCGTTGAAGTCGAAGCCCAACTGCTACGTTACTATCCCGATTCAAACGTTATGGCCCATACGCTGGGCTATGTAGGGCGTATTAATGTTGATGAGCTGCAAAATTTGGATGCCGGCCGTTATGCCGGCACCCACTTTATTGGTAAAACCGGCATTGAACGCTTCTATGAAGAGGAGCTTCATGGCGAAGCAGGCCTGCGTAAAGTCGAAACCAACGCCCGAGGGCGAGTATTAAGAGAGCTGGGCCGCACCGATCCAGTGCCTGGGAAGAACATAACGCTGACAATTGATAAGTCGCTACAAACGCTTGCCTACGAGTTAATGGATGGGCGGCGTGGGTCGATCGTCGCTATTGCGCCTGCAACGGGCGAGATTCTGGCCATGGTGTCGACGCCTGGATTTGACAGCAACCAGTTTGTGACCGGGATCGATGTCGCCTCCTATCGCGGCTTGCAGAACGACTTGGATTTACCTCTTTTTAACCGCTCTATTCGTGGCCACTATCCACCAGGTTCGACCATTAAACCCTTTTTAGCCCTCGCGGGACTGGCTGAGGGGGTTATTACCCCAGACAGCACGATTAGCGACCCAGGCTATTATCAACTGCCTAATGACTCCCGACGTTACCGGAACTGGTTGCGCTGGGGGCACGGTCGTGTGGATTTAGAGCGTTCATTAGCAGTCTCTAATAATACTTACTACTACACATTGGCCCATGATTTAGGTATCGATAATCTGCATGAACGGATGAATGGGTTCGGATTCGGGCGACGAGTCGCCTACGATGTTCAGGGGGAAAGCACTGGGCTGATGCCGTCTCGCGAATGGAAACGGGAGCGTTTTAACCAGCCGTGGTATCCCGGCGAAACCTTGTCAGTAGGTATTGGCCAAGGTTACTGGCAAGTAACGCCCTTGCAACTGGCAAGCGCAACGGCAACGCTTGCCAACCGGGGCCACTGGGTAAAACCCCGCTTAGCTCTCCAGGTGGGCGATACGCTGCTTCGTGAAGATTTACCCGACACGCTGGACGATATTCAGCTGGAAAATGATGCCTGGTGGGACCGGGTATTTAGCGGTATGGAGAAAGTGCTCACCGGTAGCGAAGGCACTGCACGGCGGACTGGCGTTGGCCTTGAGTATCGAATGGGCGGCAAATCGGGAACGGCTCAGGTGTTTTCTTTGGGCCAGGACCAGCGCTATAACGCCGATGAGCTTGAGGAACGCTTGAGAGATCACGCCTTGTTTGTAGCGTTTGCGCCGGTTGATTCCCCCCAAATTGCCGTGTCGGTTATCGTTGAAAATGCGGGCGGCGGCAGTACCCATGCAGCGCATTTGGCGCGCGCCATGACCGATGCATGGCTTTTAAAAGATGAAGCGCCTGACGCAGATGATGTACGCGACGTGTTGGAAGAAGATACCGCTCAAGTGGAGGGGAACTGACCTATGCCCTGGCAGACGCTTACCCGCCCATTGCGTCGTTATCCCGTTCGACCGCCCGATAGCGGTATCGCGCGACGTAAAAGTATTTGGGAACGCATCCATATTGACCCTTGGTTATTAGGCCTTTTATTGGTCTTAATGGTGGGTGGCCTACTGGTTTTATATAGTGCGTCTGGCCAGCGTATTGAGTCGGTAATCGCTCAGGCGATGC
This sequence comes from Halomonas sp. AOP22-C1-8, assembly GCF_052378905.1. Classification (NCBI taxonomy): domain Bacteria; kingdom Pseudomonadati; phylum Pseudomonadota; class Gammaproteobacteria; order Oceanospirillales; family Halomonadaceae; genus Halomonas; species Halomonas sp. AOP22-C1-8. The sequence continues at coordinate 28,643 of NZ_JBQSYD010000011.1, forward strand.
GGTTTGGCGTTGCGCTGGCAGTGATGGCATTATTGGCGCAGCTGTCACCGACCACGTTTTTACGCTGGGCACCCTTTGCCTATGGCGCAGGGGTCATCATGTTATTGGCAGTGGAAATTGCCGGTGATATTGGCATGGGGGCTAAGCGCTGGCTTGAGATCCCTGGCGTTATCCGATTTCAGCCCTCAGAGATGATGAAGCTAGCGGTTCCGTTAATGGTGGCTGCCTATTTGAATCGTTGCCAGCTTCCACCGCGATTAAAGGATATTGTGGTGTGCGCGGTGATCATTGGTGTGCCGGTTGTATTGACCGCTATTCAGCCGGACCTGGGTACATCGTTACTGGTGGCCAGTGCGGCTGTCATCGTGGTTTTGCTCGCGGGTCTTTCATGGCGCTTGATTGGATTTGTTGGTGGATTGTTGGCTGCGTGCGTGCCGCTTTTGTGGATGAACATGCACACTTACCAACGTCAGCGGGTATTAACCTTTCTTGATCCAGAAAGCGACCCACTAGGCTCGGGTTGGAATATTATTCAGTCAACCACGGCCATTGGTAGTGGAGGGCTATGGGGAAAGGGGTGGCTGGGGGGCACGCAGTCGCAGCTTGAATTTCTGCCTGAGCGGCATACTGATTTTATTATTGCCGTATTGGGTGAAGAGTTTGGGCTTATCGGGATGCTGGTTTTATTGGCGCTTTACTTGATGATCGTAGGTCGCGGTATTTGGTTGGCGGCTTCTTCACAGGATACGTTTGGACGTCTTTTTGCCGGTAGTATCATTCTCACCTTTTTCATTTATGTGTTTGTCAACGTGGGGATGGTTAGCGGTATTTTACCCGTGGTAGGCGTGCCGCTGCCCTTGGTGAGTTATGGCGGCACCTCTAGCGTGACCTTGTTGGCAGGGTTCGGTATTCTCATGTCTATTCATGCCCATCGTCGGCTATTGCCACGTTAGTATTTCAGTCAGGACGGTGTGTTTTCAAAGGAGTGGTGAGTTGATAAAAAGGGCCCGAAATAAAGCTGGCAGTTGCCTTGTTGCCGCGCTAATAGCGTGTTCGATGCCTGCCGTATTCGCTGAGGAGCATTCGGCGGAAGGGGTGGACCTGCAACATAATGAACGCACCCAGGTATTGGTAGATGAGTTAATCGCCCAAGGCATACCGGAAGCGTGGTTACGTGATGCTTTCTCTCAAGCCGCATATTCTCAAGCGGTGCTGGATGCCATGGAAGGCGCGGCAGAGCGCCGCTTAAAGTGGCACGAGTATCGCGATATATTTTTAACTGAGCAGCGTATCGAAGAGGGCGCTGCCTTTATGCAAGCACACGCTGAGACCCTGGCACGTGCGGAAGATGTTTATGGCGTGCCGGGTAATGTTATTACCGCCATTATTGGCGTAGAGACGTACTATGGCCGCCATAAAGGGCGCCATCGCGTGCTGGATTCACTGGCTACGCTGGCGTTTTATCACCCCAGTCGAGGGGATTTTTTCCGAGGTGAGCTAGCCGCCTTTTTACAGATCGCCTATGAGCAAAAGGTCGACCCGGCTGAACTTTATGGCTCGTATGCAGGCGCAATGGGATATCCTCAATTTATTCCCACTAGTTACCAGGCCTATGCCGTTGATTTTGACGATGACGGCATTCGTGATTTATGGGAAAACCCAGTGGATGCCATCGGTAGCGTCGCGAATTATTTTGCTGAGCATGGCTGGCGGCACAATGGTGCCATTTATCATGAAGCAACGGGACCGGAAGTGTTGCCCCAAGCGCTGACGTTTAACCAAACGTCTTCGCCGACCATGAGTGTGGCCGAGACAGCCCAGCAAGGGATTGAACCGCAAGAAGCGCTTACTGATACCTTGTTTGTGATGCCCTTGGTGTTTGAGATGGATGATGGACAGCTACGCTATCGGCTGGGTGAAAACAACTTTTATGTTATTACACGCTATAACCACAGTCATTTATACGCCATGGCAGTGACAGAGTTAGCTGAGGCCATTCAACAGCAGGCTGAGGAACAAGGATGAGCATGTTGCAACCAAGGACCTGGCAAGTAGGCAGTATGATCGCCTTGATAATAGTGGTAAGCGGTTGCGCGAACCGTGAAGCTCAGCGCGTTGCTACGCCATCTCAAACTCACCCTGACGCTGCTGCACCCGCCGCAAGTACTACTGCCAGTGGAGGTGGGCGCTATGCCATGCATGGGGATGCGTATCCTGTTGCGCCGCCGGATGTATCCACCGTGCCGGATGCTGTACCACGTAATGAACCGCGTTCTGCAGGAGGCAACCGTCCAACCTATGAAGTATGGGGTGAAAAGTACCATGTAATGCCGGATGCTTCTGGCTATGCCAAGCAAGGTTTAGCTTCGTGGTACGGCGAAAAATTTCATGGCTATGCGACCTCAAATGGCGAGATTTACGACATGTATAAAATGTCGGCGGCGCATCGCTCGCTACCGTTGCCCACCTTTGCACGCGTTACCAGCCTGGACAGCGGGCAGTCAGTGATTGTCCGTGTTAACGACCGTGGTCCTTTTCATAGCGATAGAGAGATAGATCTTTCATACGCAGCCGCCGCCCGGTTGGGTATATTGGATAATGGTACAGGACGAGTAAAAGTCGAGGCCATTGAGCCTGATCGTTGGCTAGCTGAGCGCGGCGGGGCGCCCGCGAGTGCTGCGCCCGTTGCCGAGTCCGCATCGTCAGCCGCTACGCAACGTGCGCCTGCAGCCGTACCGCAAACAGCCCCGTCTGTGTCCTCTAATAACCCCTCTGAGGGTGAGGTTTCAGGCGGCTATTACCTTCAGATTGCTGCGCTGGGAAGCGCTGATAGCGCTCGTAAGCTTAGCCAGCGATTGACAGACGAATTGCCTCACAGCGTTCGTGTAATGAATGAGGCTAACGTGCATCGTGTGCAGGTGGGGCCAGTAACACCGGCTCAAGAGACCCAGGCCCGGGAAGCGCTTCGTCAAGCGGGGTTTCCTCAAGTTTTTATCGTGAGATAATTCATTTTTTATATTCTTTGGTGCTTAGCGCCACTTTCTTGCAAGTGAGATGTTAGTGATGAATGTATTCGTGTCGATTCGCCGCTCTGCCCAATTATGTTTGTTTGCGGCCATGACGGCTGTTGCGTTGCCTGCTGCGGCTCAAGTCATACCTCAGCCGCAAACGATTATTCCAGCCGCCCCGCAGCTCGCTGCCAGTTCCTGGATTTTAATGGATGCCAATAGCGGGCGAATTCTGGTTGAACACAACGCAGACGAACGCTTGGCGCCTGCAAGCTTGACCAAGCTCATGACCGCCTACCTTGTCGAGCGTGAGTTGGATCGCGATACCATCGCATTGGATGATCTGGTCAATGTCAGTGAAAATGCCTGGCGGACTGGTGGCTCAAAAATGTTTATTGAAGTGGGTAACCAGGTCCCCGTCGAGGAGTTGCTGCACGGCATTATTATTGTGTCAGGTAACGATGCCAGCGTGGCTATGGCAGAGCACTTGGCTGGTGGGGAGGCTCCTTTTGCTGACTTAATGAACCAGCATGCGGCTCGACTGGGGATGGAAAATACCCACTTTGAAAATGCAACGGGTCTTCCTTCTGATAATCACTATTCAACAGCGCATGACTTGGCGCGACTTTCACGTCATATCATCAATGATTACCCTGAACACTATGCGATCTACTCGCAGCGCCACTTTTCCTATGGTGGAATTGATCAGCCCAACCGTAACCGCCTGTTGTGGCGTGACCCGTCAGTAGATGGTTTGAAAACGGGTTGGACAGATGCTGCGGGCTACTGCCTGGTGTCGTCAGCTGAGCGCGATGGCATGCGGCTTATTTCGGTTGTGATGGGCACCAATTCGGATGAAGCGCGCGCACAGGAAACTCAGAAGCTTTTAAGCTATGGTTTTCGTTTCTACGAAACCATGAACCTCTACGAGCGTGGTGCTGTGCTTGCAACGCCGCGTGTTTGGGGTGGTGACATTAACGAATTGCGTGCGGGGGTGGATGAAGAAGTGTTTATGACCCTTCCGCGTAACCGTAATGAAGAGCTGCGTGCTCGTCTTAATCTACACTCTGATTTACAAGCACCTATTGCGGTAGGTGATGATGTGGGCACGCTAGAGGTCTACTTGGGTGAAGAGATGGTTGGCGAACGCCAGTTGGTAGCGCTTGAAAATGTGGAAGAGGGCGGGCTGTTTAAACGCCTTTTTGATCAGGTTCAGCGCTTCTTCAGCGGTTTAATTGCGAACTTCACTGACTAAGTGATTTGGCTCAGGTGCGTCCTGGGCCTTTTTTACCTTCAATAAAAGGCGCGTTATGACTAAGGATACGAAAAAGGGATTTCGAGACCTGCGCGAGCCGGTGGCAGAAGAAACCCCCAAGATCACTTTTCCTTGTGACTACTCTTTAAAAATAGTGGGTGATGCTGCTGAGGATTTTACGGCTTGTGTTTGTCAAATCGTGGTGCGTCACGCACCGGATTTTGATGAATCGACGCTGCAAGTGGTGGATAGTCGAAACGGTCGTTTTCAATCCGTTCGCATCACGATTAATGCGACCAGCGAGCAGCAAATTAGCCAGCTGTTTGAAGAGCTAAAAGCCACTGGCCGTGTTCATATGGTGGTGTGAGTGAGTCGTTCTGCACCTGTTGAGCTGCACTGCTTGGGTCGCAGGCCGTATCTGCCCGTTTGGGAAGAAATGCGCGCCTTGACGGATTCTCGTGACAGTGAGACGCCGGATCAGTTCTGGCTGGTAGAGCATGACGCTGTCTTCACCCAAGGGCAGGCAGGCAAACCTGAACATCTATTGATGCCAGGCGACATACCGGTGGTGCAAACCGACCGTGGTGGGCAAGTAACGTATCATGGCCCAGGGCAGATAGTGCTGTATCCGCTATTGGATGTTCGGCGCAGTAAAATAGGCGTGCGTGACCTGGTGTCTGCACTGGAAAATGCAGTCATTACGGTGTTAGCCGACTATGGCGTCAGTGCACATGCGCGCCCAGATGCACCGGGTGTGTATGTCAAAAGCCCGATGGGCGAGGCCAAAATAGCGTCGTTGGGTTTGCGAATTCGGCGGGGAGCCAGTTACCACGGCGTCGCGTTGAATGTGGATGGAGACCTTTCTGCTTTTCAGCGCATCAATCCCTGTGGCTACGCAGGTATGGCGGTCACTCGCTTGGCTGATCTTGTTGCTTTGCCTAATGAGCATTACGTAGGCCAACAACTGGCATCTGCGCTGGCACTAAAGTTAAACAGAGAGCTGGTGACTATCGGCTAATCGCAGTGGTTTCTATAGAGCAGACAATGGTAGTACATAAAAAGAAGCCGCCGCGATAGTTAATATTCGTGGCGGCTTCTTGTTTTAAACTTACTCTGATCAAGCCCGTGCTTAATTCTGTTTCAGCCTACATTTAGGGCGGGAATAATATTAGGGTCAGACTCCTGGCCGGGGATCGCTGCCGGTGAGGCCAGCCCGAGGTTGTTCTTTTCGAACACTCGGTCAGCGCGATAGCTTGAACGAACCAGCGGGCCAGAAGGCACTTCCATAAAGCCTTTTTCAAGCCCTAGCACACGGTAGCGATCAAACTCTTCAGGGCTTACCCAGCGCTCAACCGGCAAGTGGTTTTTCGTGGGGCGCAGGTACTGGCCGAGTGTCACAATATCGACACCAATTTCACGAAGATCATCAAACGTTTGCAGGATCTCCTCATCGGTTTCGCCAAGGCCCAGCATAATACTGGTTTTGGTAATGACATCGGGGCGATGCTTTTTCGCGTAGGCCAGAACGTCGAGTGTTTTACGATAGCCTGCACGGGGGTCGCGAACCCGGCTGGTCAGGCGTTCAACGGTTTCGACATTTTGCGCAAACACTTCAAGGCCCGAATCCACAACGCTCTCAATGGCTGCGTGTTCACCATCGAAGTCAGGCGTCAGCGCTTCAACGACCACGTCTGGTGTACGCGCTTTAATAGCACGGATACAGCTTGCGTAATGGCTCGCACCGCCATCGTCCAGATCATCGCGATCAACCGATGTTAGGACGATATAGCGAAGCCCCATTAATTCGACGGACTTGGCGGTGTTTTCGGGCTCTTCGTGGTCCAGCCAGCCTTTGGGGTTGCCCGTATCAACGGCGCAGAAACGGCATGCGCGGGTACACACAGACCCCATCAGCATGATGGTGGCAGTTCCATTGCTCCAACACTCGCCCATGTTAGGGCAGTGTGATTCAGCACAGACGGTACTTAGACGATGCTCAGAGACATTGCGCTTAACGGCTTCAAAGCGCTCGCCACCGGGAATTTGAGCGCGCAGCCATTTGGGCTTGCGTTCAAGAGACGGGGCTTCAGCCTGCGCGCTGCGCACCTTCATGCCATCCTTGATCGCCGTTGTGCCGTGTTCATTACGGAATTTCTGGCCGCTGGGTACACGCTGTGTGGGGTTGTTGCTCATAGGAATAGAGCCTCTCTACTGTGCGGCAGGCAAGGCTTATCATAGAAACTTAAGCGCTTGCCCCCCAATCATGCCGATTAATACGTTGCCAATTAACAGATTACTAATTAATACATAGGTAGTAGGTGTAATGTAACATATCTGGTGATTAACAAGACACCGTCAACTTAGCTTACAGGCATGGGCAAACAGGCAACACCGTGGCTTGGTAAGGGGCTAGGAGATGCTGCAAAGTAGTCTTGATACTCAGTGACATGCTCGCGAATAAACCGCATGAAAAGCTCAGCCACAGGTGTGGGAAAGCGTTCAAGGCGATAAACCGTGCACCATGCTCGGCGAATGGGAAAATCCGGTAGCGGAAGTTCAAACAAAAGACCCTGCTCAAGCTCTAGCTGTACGGCAAGCCGTGGCAGCACGGCCACGCCTAAATGCGCCATAACCCCTTGCTTGATGGCTTCGTTAGTACCGAGTTCAATACGATGCGGCAGCGCGACTTTTTGATAAGCAGCAAGCTGTTCAAAGGCATTGCGCACGCCGGAGCCTGGCTCGCGCATTAACACATAATGGCGGGAAAAATCAGCCAGAGTAGGCGTCAGCATGGCGAGTAAAGGGTGGTCAGGCCATACCACTGCTATTAGTTCATTATCGATGATGGGCGTCACGACTAAGCGATCATCCTCGGGCACCATGGCCATAATCACCAAGTCATCTTGCTGTTCGGCCAAGCGCTCAAGCGCCTGGCTACGGTTACACACCTTTAAGCGCACATGAATATCAGGGTAGCTTGCGCGAAAGCGGGCCAGTATATACGGCACGATATACTGCGCTGACGACACGGCGGCCAGGTTGAGCTCCCCGGAAATTTTTCCATTGATGTCTGACAGGTTCATCTGCAACCGGGAGAGCTGGCTAAAGATTTCTCTTGTTGATAGCGCCAGCGTATCGGCGGCAGGCAGCACATGCAGCGTTTTTCCCGCATATTTAAACAGCGGCTGGCCAAGTGCCTGCTCCAGTTGGCGTATCTGAGCGCTGACGGCGGGTTGGGTAAGCCCTAGCTGTTCTGCTGCGCGTGAGTAAGAGCGTTGGCGATATACCGCCTGGAAGACTTGTAATTGACGAAACGTTAGGCGATTGAGCAGCTTAGGGGATGACATAACAACCTCAAGAGAATTGCCCTCCGGCGGCGAATAAGACGGCGAGCGCGACGAATGACTAACGCTGCCTAAAAATGCTACCACTGTTTATGCCTGCCGTGTCGCTAGTTTGCAGCGCTTGCGGTAAATCAGTGGTGTTACCCATCGACGTCTGTTGAGAAGTGGCTTAAGCTATATTGCATCGCAGCATCATGGTTTTTAGGTTGATCGCCAGCGCATTCACCCTAGGGAGACTCTATGAATTTTCTCGCCAACCCTTTGCTTACCGCTAACTCGTTAACACGTACCTTTTGGGGGCAGTCAAACGACTCCTCCACGCTGCTACCGGGCAGTGAGACGCTGTCCTCTTTCATGGACCCCTTTGGGTTTGGACGTGCCGCGGCCGATTACTGGCGAGATAGCGTTGAGCGTAGCGTGCTCTATTGGGATGTAATGCGTGAGCGTGGCAACCAGTATCTGGAGCACATGGAACAAACCAAGCCGAGTGTGCTTGGGTTTAAAACCGAAGTGCTGCTTGATGGTCGCACGCTTGCCCAGCCGACCAACTATGAATTGCTGCGTGTATTGCCCCCTGAAGATACCGTCACTGACCCCCGCAAGCGCCCGTTCGTGGTGGTTGACCCGCGTGCAGGGCACGGTCCTGGTATTGGTGGCTTTAAGCCTGACAGTGAGTTAGGCGTGGCGTTAAAAGCAGGGCACCCTTGCTACTTTATCGGCTTCTTGCCCTTCCCTGAACCGGGGCAAACGGTTGAGGACGTTGTCGAGGCAGAAGTTGCTTTTCTACGCCATGTGATTGAGCTGCATCCTGATATAAGCGAAAAGCCCATGGTGGTAGGCAATTGCCAAGCGGGCTGGCAGTTGATGATGGCGGCCGCACTTGAGCCGGACGTTTTTGGGCCTATCTTGATCGCGGGGGCGCCGCTCTCTTACTGGGCGGGGGAGCATGGCAATGCGCCCATGCGTTATACCGGCGGCATGACGGGGGGGAGCTGGATCACCGCATTCACCAGTGATATGGGTAACGGCTTATTCGATGGCGCTTGGTTGGTGCAAAACTTTGAGCGCTTGAATCCTGCCAATACGTACTGGAAAAAGCAGTACCACCTGTACGCTAACATCGACACAGAAACTGAGCGTTATCTTGATTTTGAGCGCTGGTGGGGCGGGCACGTGGTTCTGGGTGGCGAAGAAATCCAGTACATCGTCGATAATTTATTTGTCGGTAACCGGCTGTCGACGGCCCAACTGGTAACCCGTGACGGGCGGCGGATTGATCTGCGTAATCTACGTTCACCGGTGGTGGTGTTCTGTTCGCGTGGTGACGACATTACCCCGCCCCCTCAGGCGCTGGGCTGGATCCGTGATTTATACGAAGATACCGACGATATCATCGCCAACGACCAAACCATCGTCTACTGCATGCATGATACGACCGGCCATTTGGGGATCTTTGTATCCGGCAGCGTATCCCGCAAAGAGCACTCTGAGTTTACCGCCAATATGGACTACATCGATGTGCTGCCACCGGGGCTGTATGAAACCTCGGTTACCGAGGCGCCAGAGGGTAGCGATGCCGCGCTGTACGAGCGTGACTACTTATTGGAATTTACGCCGCGTAACTTTGAAGAGCTGGATCGTGAAGTGCAGCATGATGCGGACGATGACCGGCGTTTCGCGACGGTTGCCCGAATTTCCGAGATAAATTTGGGCTTGTATCGTTTGTATGTGCAGCCCTGGTTGCAGGCCATAATGACGCCAGAAGCAGCGCGCTTTATTCGGCGTATGCATCCTATCCGCTTGGGCTACAAGCTGCTGTCGGACCGCAATCCTTTATCTGTCCCCCTGCCGGTAATGGCGGAAGCAATACGCAAGAACCGTCAGGAAATTGGTCCAGACAATCTCTTTAAAGCGCTAGAGACGATGCACTCTGACCAGATCGTCGCCGCATTGAGTGCCTGGCGCGATCTGCGTGATAGCAGTACAGAGCGTCTGTTTATGGATGTCTATGGCCAGCCACTGCTACAGGCGGCTGTCGGGCTTTATGGTGATGCGCATGTACACCGTCGGAGGCCGGGCGCTGAGCCTGAGCATCGTCGCTTCCTGGCGCGGCGCCGGGAAGAGTTAGGTAAGCGCATTGCTCAAGGGGGCGCGCATGAAGCGATTATGCGTTCATTAATCTACGTGTTGGGTGGAGCACCCTCCACCGATGAGCGCAACTTCAAGCAGTTACGTGCCACAAGGACGAAGCTTGAGTCAGACATCGAGCTTTGCGAATTCAAGCGCTTGGTGCGCGAGCAATTCTTTATTTTAAAACTTGATCGTGAAAGGGCGCTGAATACGCTACCTGAGTTACTGGCCGGTGAAAGCAACAGTGCGATTGATGGCTATATTAAAAACCTGGAGCAGGTGTTTGCAGCAAGCGGTGAGCTTACTGAACACGCGGCAGAACGTTTTGTACAGGTAAAAGCGTTGTTTGATAAAGCACGTCCGGCCAAGCCTGCGGTCAAAAAAACGGCCGTCAATAAGGCAACCACGGTTGAGAGCCCACCGAGTGAGGCCAAAAAGACCGACACGTCAGTGAGCCAAGGCAAGGTCTCCCGCAAACGTTAATCGGATCCTGATTGAAAAAGAACGCCTCTACTTTACCGTAGGGGCGTTCTGCTTATGAAAGAAATAGTAGGTTGCTGATCTCGTAACGTCAGTCTAGTGTCTAGCTACTTCGGTATAAAAAAGTAAGCTTTTCTCACTACTGTTCGGTTGACACTGGCGCTAAGTGGAGGCCTGGGGTAGGGTAGGCGCATTTTTTCATCCGTATGTTTGTCTCGGCGAGTGAAATAACGCCGCAAACTCAAAACCATGCGGTACCGTATTCAGAGCGCGGGCTCTCGGCCCAAGCAATAGAAAAGTGGAGCACTATGGGCAAGTCACTGGTCATCGTCGAGTCGCCAGCGAAAGCGAAGACGATTAATAAGTATCTCGGCAACGATTTCATCGTCAAGTCGAGCGTGGGTCACATTCGTGACCTGCCGACCAGCGGCTCGGGCAAGGCTGCTTCCGACCCCAAGGAGCGCGCTCGCCAAGCCGCGGCAACACGTAAAATGTCGGCGGAAGAGAAGGCAGAGTATAAAAAGCGCAAGAGCCACGATCAGTTAATTCGGCGTATGGGTATTGATCCCAACAACGGCTGGGAAGCCCAGTATGAAGTGCTGCCGGGCAAAGAAAAGGTAGTGGCTGAGTTAAAGAAGCTTGCTGAAAAGGCAGACGCCGTTTACCTGGCAACGGATTTGGACCGCGAAGGGGAAGCCATTGCTTGGCACTTGCGGGAAACCATTGGTGGAGACGACAGCCGTTATAAGCGTGTGGTCTTTAACGAAATTACTAAAAATGCGATTCAGGATGCGTTTAAAGCCCCTGGTGCGCTCAATATTCCTCGTGTAGAAGCTCAGCAGGCGCGGCGGTTCTTGGACCGCGTGGTGGGCTTTATGCTGTCGCCGCTGCTGTGGGCCAAAGTGGCCCGTGGCCTCTCCGCTGGCCGCGTTCAGTCGGTTGCGGTGCGCCTCATTGTTGAGCGCGAGCGGGATATTCGCGCGTTTATTCCTGAAGAGTTTTGGGATGTGCACGCGGATTTAGTCTCACCAGACGGCGAACTGGTACGCTTTGTGCTCGCCAAGCAGGATGGCAAGGCGTTCAAGCCAACGTCTGAGCAAGACACGATGTCGCGTATTGCGGCGTTGCGTAATGCAAAGCTTGCGATTACCTCGCGTGAAGATAAGCCGACCAGCTCCAAACCAACGGCGCCGTTTATTACCTCTACGCTGCAGCAGGCGGCCAGTGGGCGCCTGGGCTTCTCGGTCAAGAAAACCATGACCATGGCCCAGCGGTTGTATGAAGCGGGCTATATCACCTATATGCGTACCGACTCCACCAACCTCTCGAAAGATGCGGTTGAAAGTGCGCGTGAGTTTATTGGCAGCGAGTACGGCGAGCGCTACCTGCCCGAGGCGCCCAATCGCTATAGCAGCAAAGAGAGCGCTCAGGAAGCTCACGAAGCGATTCGCCCATCCAGCGTTGAGCGCAAGGCAACCGATTTAGTGGGTATGGAACGCGATGCTGAGCGTTTGTATGAGTTGATCTGGCGTCAGTTCGTCGCCTGCCAGATGACGCCGGCCGAATATCTGTCGAGCACATTGAGCGTTGAAGTGGATGGCTACGACCTACGCGCTAAAGGACGTGTTCTGAAGTTTGACGGCTATACGCGGGTCATGAAGCCGAGCGGTAAAAATGAAGACCAGACGCTGCCCGATTTGCCCAAAGGCACGCCGATGGCGATGGAAACGCTGGACCCTCAGCAGCACTTCACCAAGCCCCCGGCGCGTTATACCGAGGCAAGCCTGGTTAAAGAGCTTGAAAAACAAGGGATTGGCCGTCCTTCTACCTATGCGTCGATAATTTCGACGATCCAGGATCGCGGCTACGTGCAGCTGGAAAATCGGCGTTTTTATGCCGAGAAGCTGGGGGATATCGTTACCGAGCGCCTGAAAGAGTCGTTTCCTGACTTGATGGACTTCTCTTTTACCGCACGTATGGAAGATAGCCTGGATGAGGTCGCTGAAGGCGAACGCAACTGGCGAGCGCTACTCGATGCCTTCTATGGTGAATTTCGTGAAGAGCTGGCCAAGGCAGAAAGCGATGACGGGATGCGCCCCAACCAGCCCGTGCCAACCGATATTGACTGCCCCTCGTGTGGCCGCAAGATGCAGATTCGTACCGCGTCTACTGGGGTGTTTTTAGGTTGCAGTGGCTATAACCTGCCACCCAAAGAGCGCTGCAAAACCACGATCGATTTGATCCCGGGTGAGGAAGCAGTAGCGGCAGATGCCGGTGAAGAGGCCGAAACCAACGCCTTGCGTGCCAAGCATCGGTGCGATAAGTGCGGCACGGCAATGGATAACTACCTGATTGATGAAACCCGCAAGCTGCATATCTGCGGTAATAGCCCTGACTGTGATGGTTATGAAATAGAGCAGGGCAAGTTCAAGATCAAAGGCTACGACGGCCCGGTTATCGAATGCGATAAGTGCGGTTCACAAATGCAGCTTAAGTCCGGCCGCTTTGGCAAGTACTTTGGCTGTACCAATAGCGAGTGTAAAAACACTCGCAAGCTATTGAAAAGTGGTGAAGTGGCGCCGCCCAAGATGGACCCGATTCCGATGCCGGAACTTGCCTGTCAGAAAGTGGATGACCACTACGTATTGCGCGATGGGGCAAGCGGCCTGTTTTTAGCGGCCAGTAAATTCCCCAAAAATCGTGAAACGCGTCCGCCGTTGGTGAAGGAGCTGAAAGCTCATGCTGACGAGTTGCCTGAGAAGTATCACTTCATTCTCAAAGCGCCCAGTGAAGACCCGGACGGCCGCCCAACTCAAATTCGTTTTTCGCGTAAAAGCAAAGAGCAGTACGTGATGACCGATGAAGAAGGCAAAGCCACAGGGTGGAAAGCAACGTTCGATGCAGGCAAATGGCACGTAGAGGACAAGCGTAAATGAGCGACCGCTCCCGTACTAATCAACTGCTCTATCAGGCCGAGCTGCTGGTAAGTATGCCTGTTGGTGAGGATGAGCATGCGGTCGCTCGTCAAATGGCGCTCGAAGAGAGCGCCTTGGCCCTGTTTGAACTGGCGTTATGTTCGCTGCTGAAAGAAGTCACCGAACATGCTCGTCTGGAAAACCATGCCTGGCGTGAGTTATTAGCCCTTGATGGTCCGCCCATGGCAGAGCTTCAGCGGTTGCGCGATGTGAGGCGCGAGCCGGGTAGTTGGCTAAACTGGCTGGCGTTCAAATTAGAGCAGTTGCACAGCAGCGACGGGGCTGCACGACGCACCGTCACTAATCCCGCTATGATCGCCATGGGGAGCCAGAAAAGCTTGAGGGAACAATTGCTTGATTACGTAAGCGATGCAAAGCGGGAAATAGCCGCTCTAAGGGAGACAAGCCAGGAGTGGTAAGCATGCCTCATGACGAATCTATCCTGACCGGCTACGCTCATACAGCAGCATAATGTTGCCGAGATGATAGAACGACTGAAAAGGAGACGCGGATGCGCTACAACCAGGTCAAGGACTTAGTCGTATGGGCTGAAGGTTTTCACGAGCGTATGGCTCGTCAGTACAGCGAAGCGGCTGATAGGACAGATAATGAGCGTTTGAGCATGGTGCTGACTTATCTAGCTAGCCGAGAGCTTCGGATGCAGAAAGGGCTTGATGACTTGTTTCATGATGGTTATGACCATAGAGACGTGTTGGAGACCTGGTTTGATGAGTCAAGTGAGTTTCCCCAGCCACCTGAGCTTGAGCGCTTTACGGAAAAGTCTGAATGGAATTCAGTCGATGAAATAGCGCGCATGGCTGTTGAGTCCAATCGAAAGCTTCAAGAACTCTATGAGCATCGCGCTTCCAGAGCTGCTATACCGCCAGAAGCAGAGTTTTTTAATGCGCTGGCAGAGGGGCACGAAGCAGAAATTCGTAAGCTTGTCAGCAGTATGCAAAAGTTTGACGATATTTAGCGCTGCGTTGAATAGCGTTTCATTGGCAGGGCTTGGCGTGTCCACATGGTTAAATTGTTCTCAAAATCGCTGACAGACGCGGTGTATATAAGGTATAACACCTTCAAGAAATGCTTAGTTGGCCAGTGCTGAGCTAACCTGTTTTTGAGAGCTAACCTATGCCTTTAAACCGTCGCCGCTTTTTAGCGCTGGCGCTTGGCTGGCCAGTAGTGGCCAGCGCTGCTACGTCAAATGCTACGCTAAACTCACAGCCGATAGACCTGGTTGAGACGTTACTGTCTCGGGCTCATTTGCCCCGCTACAGCAACGAAGTATGGTTATTGATAAATGATCAAGAATCTACGCTTAGCGTGTATCGTGGCGATACGCTGGTTGAGCTTTTTAGCCCGGTTTCGCTGGGTCGCTCAGGTGCAAAAACGCAGCGGGTAATGGGGGATAACGTTACGCCGCTGGGCGAATTTCGTATTAATCGTTTTAATTACGAAAGTCGATGGCATATCTTTATTGGTATCGATTATCCTACGCCGGCCCATGCGCGGATGGCGTTAGAAAATGGCATATACTCGCAACGCGATTATGAAGCCTATTTCGACTATTACCGCCGATATGGCCATCCTCCGCAAAATACGGCGCTGGGTGGAGCCATTGGTGTTCATGGTATCGGCAGTGCAGACCCTGATGTTCATAGCCGTTACCACTGGACTCAAGGGTGCGTGGCGGTAACAAATGAGCAAATTGAGCGAGTTGTGCAGCTTGTTGATATTGGCACTCGCGTCGTGATCGGCTAGTCTTATGTTGTTGAAGGAAGTAAGAGGTTTTCTACAAGTGGCTATAGACAAGCGTTGTGGTCTATTATAAAACAGCGTTTGACTAGCGTGCTCATGCACAAGTCACTGAAAAGAACCTGCACCGCAGGTAGACAAAGCGCAGCTAAGCAATTAGCCTAGGTTTGTCATACCCTTAACGTTGTACCCAAGGAAGACTCAAGGAGAACATTATGACTTTGAAAACGACTCTGAAAATGACCGCCGCTGCCGCTTCTCTGGCAATCCTGGCTGGCTGTGCTTCTACCAGCGCTCTGGAAGAAGTTCGCATGACTGCTGAATCTGCACAGGCTGATGCCGCAGAAGCACGCAGCATGGCTTCACAAGCTCTGAACACTGCAAACCAGGCACAGCGTGACGCGAATGCTGCACTGCAGATGACTGAGCAAAACCGTGAAGAAATGAACCGCATGTTCCAGCGCTCCATGCAGAAGTAATTCTGCTTGGACCACTGGGTTGATGTTTGACTCAGCGGTTGCTGAAGATGTAAAAAAACCCCGCCTCGGCGGGGTTTTTTTATTGCTTGTCTATTTTAGGTTAAGCATCTTCTTCAGTCATTTGTCGGTGGCTAAGTTCTACCTCCTCAAGCAGGCTGTTACGGCTGGCAGGCTCCTCTTCTACGGTTGGCTGTGCCTGAGGGCCATAAAGGGCTACAAAACGGCCGTTAGGTGATTCTACGGCGCTTTTTACTTTTGCATAGTCGACAGCTACCTGGTCTTCAGTTAGCGCATCAACGCGATCAATGGCATCCAGGAGCGGTTCAAAGTCACCCACGTTCTCTTCAAGCTGCGGGTAGGACTGCACGAACAGCGTGCCATCAGCTGCCCAGCCAGCTTTAAAAGGCGCATCCATCAAGTTTACTTGCGTACCGCTTGGCAGGCGCTCGTAGAGTGACTTAATGTCTTCAGGGTACATACGAATGCAGCCGCGGCTGGCGCGCATGCCAACGCCATCAGGGCGGTTGGTGCCATGAATCAGGTAGCTCGGCATAGCAAGCAGGATGGCATGTTCGCCCAAAGGGTTGTTCGGCCCAGCAGGCACTACGGAGGGAGCAGGCTCGCCGCGAGCGGCCGCTTCACGACGCATGGAGGCAGGAGGGGCCCACGCCGGATCTTTTACCTTAATGGTCGTGCGTGTAATGCCAACGGGGGTTGCAAACTCTTCACGGCCCACACTCACCGGATACGTTTCAACGATGCCCGGGTTGTTGGCAGGGTAGTAATACAGACGCAGCTCCGAAAGGTTAACAACAACCCCTTCACGTGGTGCGGGCGGTAAAATATATTGGGCTGGAATAACGATTTCCGTCCCTTCGCCAGGCACCCACATGCTGACACCGGGGTTGGCCATGCGGATTTCTTCGTAACCGATATTATGACGACGAGCGATATCAATGAGAGTCTCAGCAGGGTCATCAACCGTGATGGTATACGACTCACCGATAATGTCGCCTTGGTCAGGGAGTCGAAAATGCCCGCGGGGTAGTTCACGCGCGTCGGTAATCTGCTCAGCGCTTGCCACGGATTCATCGGCGATCGCGGGCGCATTTTCTGCTTGTTCAGATGCGGTTTGCGCATAAGCAGGGCCAGTAAGGGAGGCTGCCAACAATACTGCCAGGCTGGTAGGACCCCAAAGGTTGAATTTGTGACGAATGTTCATGATCTTTCCTAATAAGTTAGTGCACTGCTAGTACGCGTAAACGGGCAAACAATGGTTGCTTGCCGTCAGTTTGCCCCAAGGTTCACGCCGCCGCTACTTTTTGATTAAGGGTCGTTATAAGTGCTTCAACTTGCTCGAAACGCTGATCGCTGTTTTCCATGGTAAATTCAAACCGCAAGGTGTCTGCACCATCCAGGCGGTAGTGCTTGGGCGATGTTTGAATCAACGTAACCAGGGTGAGTGGGTCGACCTTCGTTGTGCCATCAAACAGCACCCGGCCACGGCTTTCGCCTGCTTCAATACGGCTAATGCCTAGCTGCTCTGCGCGTTGGCGTAGCTTTGTTTGACGTATCAGGTTCTTCAGCGGCTGTGGCAGTAGGCCGAAGCGGTCAATGAGCTCGACCTGTAGTTCTTTAAGCTCACTATCGCTTTGTGTATTGGCAATGCGCTTATACATAACAAGCCGCTGCTGTACATCATGAATATAGTCATCTGGAATCAGCGCTGGCAGGTTCAAGCTAATTTCTACGCCGGTATTGAAGGGCGCCTCAATATTAGGTGTTTTGCCAGCGCGGATTGCTTTCACTGCTCGATCCAGCATTTCCATATAAAGAGTATAGCCAATGGTTTCCATTTGGCCGCTTTGTTCATCTCCTAGCAGCTCACCTGCGCCACGAATTTCCATATCGTGGCTTGCCAGAGTAAACCCAGCGCCAAGGTCATCAGAGGCGCTTATAGCCTCAAGGCGTTTAACCGCATCGCGCGTGATGGCCTTGGGAGGAGGCGTAAGCAGGTAAGCATAGGCCTGGTGGTGGCTGCGGCCTACGCGCCCTCGTAGTTGGTGCAACTGCGCTAGGCCAAACTTGTCGGCTCGCTCTATGATAATGGTATTGGCGCTGGGTACGTCAATGCCGGTTTCAATGATCGTTGAGCATACCAATACATTAAAACGGCGATGATAAAAGTCCGACATTACGCGTTCAAGGCTGCGTTCTGGGAGCTGGCCATGCGCCACGGCTACGCGAGCTTCTGGCACCAGCTCGCGGATCTGTTGAGCCGCGTTTTCAATCGTCTTTACTTCGTTGTGAAGGAAGTAGACCTGACCACCGCGAAGTATTTCCCGTAGCAGGGCTTCTTTGATAATGCTGTTATCACGCTGCTGTACAAACGTCTTAACTGACAAGCGGCGAGTGGGCGGTGTCGCAATAATAGAAAGATCCCGAATACCGCTCATGGCCATATTGAGTGTGCGTGGGATGGGGGTGGCAGTGAGGGTTAGAATATCAATCTCTGCACGCAGGGTTTTAAGCTTTTCTTTTTGCGCAACGCCAAAGCGGTGCTCTTCGTCGATAATTAGCAGGCCCATCTGAGGTAGCTCAACATTTTTGGAGAGCAACTTATGGGTGCCAATCACGATATCGGTTTGACCGTTTTTGATGCTTTCGAGCGTCTGGGTCATCTCTTTGCCCGCCGTAAAGCGCGAGATCAAACGGATATTGACGGCCGTATCGGCAAAGCGGTCACGGAAGTTTTCAAAGTGCTGGCGGGCGAGCAGCGTGGTCGGCACGAGAACGACGACCTGGCGACCTGACTGCACGGCCAGAAACGCGGCACGCATGGCCACTTCGGTTTTACCAAACCCAACATCACCACATACCACGCGGTCCATGGGCTGCGGAGAAACCATGTCCTCAATGACGGCTTCAATGGCCGCTTGTTGATCAGGCGTTTCTTCAAACGGAAAGCTGGCGGAAAAGCGCACGTACTCATCGTTTGGCGCTTCATAGACAACCCCTTGCTGGGCTTCTCGTCTTGCGTAAACATCCAGCAATTCAGCGGCAGTATCGCGAATCTTTTCGGCCGCTTTACGGCGCGCCTTTTCCCACTGATCAGAACCAAGCTTATGCAGCGGTGCCAGCTCATCATCAGCGCCGCTGTAGCGTGAAATAAGGTGAAGGCTGTCAACGGGTACATAAAGCTTGGCGCCATCGGCGTAAGAGAGGGCTAAAAATTCGTTGGCCTGACCGCCGGCTGCGAGGGTTTCTAGCCCCAGGTAACGTCCTACCCCATGTGCCTGATGAACAACGGGTGCCCCTTCGCGTAGTTCCGAAAGGTGGCGAACCGCCAATTCATTATCATCAGTGGCTTTTTCACGCCGCCGGCTTTGGCGAACGACTTCGCCGAACAGTTCCGTTTCGCTAATAATGGCAAGGCTAGGGTCAGTAAGCCATAAGCCGCTATCTACCAGGCTTTCCGTGATCGCGAAGGGGTGTTGGCTTTTAAGAAATGACTGAAAGCTATCAAGATAAGGCAGTGACAGGGTGAGCGGTGCAAGCACTTCCTCTAATGCTTCGCGACGCCCGCGTGACTCAGCGACAAACAGGACCCGCGTATCAGGTTCGCTATTTAAAAAACCTTCCAATTCGCTCAGCGGCTGTTTGGCGCGTGCATTGATGGCCAGCGGCGGAAGCGCTTTTGCTTCCGGCATTAAGGCATGGCGATGCGCTTCGTCTTCAGTGAGTTCAATACGAGGGCGTGATTTGATCGCCGAAAATACATCATTAACCGGGAAAAATGCCCGGCCAGGCGGCAGTAGTGGGCGGGTAGGGTCAACGCCCAGGTTGATGTGGCGTGCCTCAATGGATTGCCAGTGTTGTTCGGCGGCCTGAAAAACGCCGGGTAGCAGTGCTACCCGCGTATCATCGGTTACGTGATCAAACAAAGACGCCGTTTCGTCAAAAAACAGCGGCAAATAGTGCTCGAGCCCAGGCGAGGGGATGGCTTTAAGAGCGTCGTTATAGAGCGGGCACTGGCGAGGGTCGACGTCGAACAGGGTTTCAAATTGCTCGCGAAAGCAGGCGATTGCGCTGCGGCTAAGCGAGTACTCATGGGCAGGAAGTAGTTCCAACGTGTCTATCTTGCCCGTTGAGCGTTGACTGCCAGGGTCGAAATGACGAAGTGTGTCGATCTCATCATCAAATAAGTCGATACGAATCGGCTCATCCATTCCCATCGCAAAAAGATCAATGAGTGCGCCGCGTATGGCGTATTCGCCAGGCTCGTACACGGTTTCAACGGCGCGATACCCTGCCCGGGTAAGCGACTCCCTAAAGGTATCCCGATTAAGCTTGGCGCCCGCGTTCAGCGTCATCACGCGTCCTGCGATATACGAGACGGGGGGAAGGCGCTGCATTAATGTATTAATAGGCACCAATGCAATGCCGCGTACACCGTCTTGTAGCTGGCGTAATGTGCGCAAGCGTGCTGAGACGATATCCTGATGCGGAGAAAAACTGTCGTAGGGGAGGGTTTCCCAATCAGGGAATGGCAGTACAGGGACATCGCTGTAGAACGCCAGGTCTTGTTCCAGGCGTTGAGCGCTGGCCGTGTTGGGGGTAATTACCAGCAGCGGGGCGCTAGAAGCTACCTGGGCTAACGCCAGTGCAGACGCACTACCCGGGGGCGCGGTCCAGAAAAGCGTGTCGCGGGCCCCGTGTGGCTGAGGCGGTTCGAGCAGAGAGAATGAGGGCATAGTCAGGTCATTTTGCGCTGAAACGGATATTGGATCATACACGATCGCCTCTTTCAGTTAGAGGGCCAAAACATTACTGTTACTGTGAGAGCCTATTTTGTGTTTGTAGTCAAACCTCTATTTCTGTAATACCCCTACAACGTGTGCGACCATCCTTCCATTGCGAGTAGCTAATAAGGCCGGGATAATGCGCCTGAAACCTTTTATCACTACCTTATCATTACCCAATGAGGCCGCATGTGAGTCAGCAAGCTCTCGAAAACGTTTTTGAGGAATGGCAGAACAACCAGGCTCTGGCCGAACAGATGATCCCGCTTGTTGGGCGCCTTTATCGGCATAACAATGTTGTGGCTACCATGTTTGGGCGCTCACTGATCAATCAGTCCGTTATTCGTATCCTGAAAGATCATCGGTTTGTGCGCAAAATTGAAGGGACAGAATTGTCGGTTGAGGACACCTTCCCCATCGTTGAAGCGATGAGCGCGCTTAATCTGGGGCCTGCTCATGTTGATGTGGGTAAGCTGGCGGTCATGCTTAAAAAGCAGGGCGGTGGTGATGTAAACGCATTCTTGCATAACGAACTGCAGGATATTATTGGCGGTTATCAGCCGGGAGCCAGTAAAGGCGAGCCGCAGGATGTTGTGCTTTACGGTTTTGGGCGCATTGGTCGTCTGTTGGCGCGCGTACTGGTTGAAAAAGCCGGTGGCGGAAACCTGTTGCGTTTGCGCGCGATTGTGGTGCGTGGGCGTGGCGATGTGGGTAAAGACCTTGAGAAGCGTGCCAGCTTACTGCGTCGTGACTCGGTGCATGGCCCGTTTGAAGGCACTATTTCTGTTGATGCCGAAGCGCGTACGCTTACTGTAAATGGCAATGTGGTTCAGGTTATTTACGCTGACTCACCCAGCGAAATCGATTACACCACTTATGGCATCAAAAACGCGGTCATTGTTGATAATACCGGTATTTGGCGCGATGAGGCTGGCTTGGGTCAGCACTTGGAGTGTAAAGGCGTGGCCAAGGCGCTACTAACGGCGCCAGGTAAGGGCGATATTAAAAATATCGTTTACGGTGTTAACCACGCGACCATTGGTGAGAATGACCGTATTGTATCGGCGGCTTCCTGTACCACCAATGCCATTGTGCCCGTTCTAAAGGTGCTCAATGATCAGTACGGGGTCACCACCGGTCATGTGGAAACTGTTCATGCTTACACTAACGACCAGAACCTGATTGATAACTATCATAAGGGTGATCGTCGTGGCCGCAGTGCGGCGCTTAACATGGTGTTAACCGAAACGGGTGCAGCCAAAGCCGCAGCAAAAGCGCTACCTGAATTGGAAGGCAAGCTAACGGGCAATGCGATTCGCGTGCCGACGCCGAACGTTTCGATGGCCATTTTGAATCTGACGTTAGATAAGCCAACCGATGCTGCCGCGCTGAATGACTATTTGCGCCGTATGTCCATTGATTCGTCTTATCAGAAGCAGATTGATTACGTGGACTCTGCTGAAGTGGTTTCATCGGACTTCGTTGGCAACCGCCATGCTGGCATCGTGGACGCAAAAGCAACGATTGCTAACGGTAATCACGTGGTTGTGTACGTGTGGTACGACAATGAGTTTGGTTACAGCTGCCAGGTTATTCGTATCCTGCAGCAAATGTCGAACGTACAGTTTTTAAAACTGCCACGCCACGCATAGTGCCTCTATGCCGGTGAATTAGCTGCGGAATAGCTTTTTCCATCGCGTCTGGATTGCTTAACGCCACCTTCGGGTGGCGTTTTTAATTGTAAAATCAAGTGTCATGGATGGCATGTAACACTTTATGTGGGCATCAGGGATGTGGTCATTGTCCGCGCTTATCTTTATAATGTTGTAGATTTTTCGGGGTGGTTCAAGCGTGCTTGGGCCTGACTGGTAACGATCTGACAGAAAACAACAATTCACTGAACAGAAAATAAGCATTCGAACCCCTTACCTTCGTATATCCGATCCATCAACTGGGCGAGACTATGATCGAAGTCAAAAAAGGCCTGGATCTCCCCATCACGGGAGCGCCCGAGCAGCGTATTGAAGATGCGCAGCCTGTGCGTTACGTGGCAATCCTGGGCACTGACTACGTTGGCATGAAGCCAACCATGGAAGTTCAGGAAGGGGATAAGGTCAAACTGGGCCAGCTGCTCTTTACCGATAAAAAAATTGAGGGTGTCCGTTTTACGGCACCTGCAAGCGGTGAAGTAGTATCCATTAACCGTGGCGAAAAGCGTCGCCTGCTATCTGTCGTTATTAAAGTTGACGAGAATGAAGAAGCGATGGCATTTGCTTCTCATGATCGCGCTTCTTTAGCGCAGCTTGACCGACAGTTGGTCGTTGACCAGCTCGTTGAGTCGGGGCTTTGGACAGCGTTACGCACACGTCCTTTCTCTCGCACGCCAGCTATTGATAGCATTCCTGCTGATATCTTTGTAACGGCCGTGGATACCCACCCGTTAAGCGCTGATCCAGCAATTGTCATCAATGAAGAAACCCAGGCATTTGAAGACGGCCTCAAGGTGCTAACACGCCTGACCGAGGGCAACGTTTTTCTGTGCACGGGGTCTGATGCCAATATCCCTGGCGAGGATATTGACGGTGTGAAAACCGAAAGTTTTGCCGGTCCGCATCCTGCGGGTCTAGTGGGTACGCATATCCATTATCTTTCGCCAGTCGCGCTGCACAAACAAGTCTGGCATATCGGTTATCAGGATGTGATCGCGTTTGGTAAGCTCTTTGCCGAAGGCAAGCTGCATACAACTCGTGTTGTCGCTGTTGGCGGCCCACGCGCTGAAAAACCTCGTCTTCTGCGGACCCGCTTGGGAGCAAGTACCCAAGAGTTTTTGGCAGATGAAGTCATCAAACCCGATGACACCCGAGTAATTTCCGGCTCGGTTTTTTCGGGCTTCTCGGCGGAAGGTCACCTGACCTACCTGGGGCGTTTCAGCAATCAGATTAGCTTGCTTGAAGAGGGCAACAAGCGTGCCTTGTTAGGCTGGCTTTCTCTTGGGGCCGATCGTCACTCGATTCTGGGTATTTACCTCTCGCGTATTAAAGGCCTGCGTAACTACGCGCCTACCACGTCGACCAATGGCTCTGAACGTGCCATGGTGCCGATTGGTACTTACGAGACGGTAATGCCGCTGGATATCATGCCGACTCAGCTGCTGCGCTCGCTGATCGTGGGCGACATTGAAGTTGCCATGCAACTTGGGTGTCTGGAGCTAGACGAAGAGGATCTGGCGCTGTGCACATACGTTTGCCCCGGCAAATATGAGTATGGCCCTATCCTGCGTGACAACCTCGCCATGATCGAGAAAGAGGCCTGATAATGGGTATTCGACAAACACTCGATAATCTCGAGCCGCATTTCCATAAAGGCGGTAAGTACGAAAAGTTCTACCCGCTTTATGAAGCCGTAGATACGATTTTCTACTCACCCCCAAGCGTTGCCAAAACAACGTCGTTCGTGCGCGATGGTATCGACCTGAAGCGCATTATGATCACCGTTTGGCTGTGTACTTTCCCGGCAATGTTCTTTGGTATGTGGAACGCGGGTTGGCAAGCCAACGTGGCTATTGATGCAGGCTATGCCTCCATGGGTGGCTGGCGTGAAGCGATCCTGATGACCTTGGCTGGCGGGCATGATGCGGGTAGCTTGTGGTCCAACTTTGTTCTTGGTGCCACGTACTTCCTGCCTATCTACCTGGTCACTTTTGCCATTGGTGGTTTCTGGGAAGTACTGTTTGCCATCAAGCGTGGCCATGAAGTTAATGAAGGTTTCTTCGTTACTTCAGTGCTCTTTGCGCTGATTCTTCCGGCCACTATTCCGCTTTGGCAGGTAGCGCTGGGTATCACCTTTGGTGTCGTGATCGGTAAGGAAATTTTTGGCGGTACGGGCAAAAACTTCCTGAACCCGGCGCTTACGGGTCGTGCCTTCCTCTACTTCGCCTATCCTGCGCAAATTTCCGGCGACGCCATTTGGGTGCCCGCTGATGGTTATACGGGTGCAACGGTACTTTCGATGGCGTTCCAGGACGGCATGGGTGCAGTCACTAATGCGTTTAGCTGGTGGGATGCCTTCATTGGCTTTATTCCAGGCTCAGTAGGTGAGGTGTCGACGCTTGCGATCCTTGTCGGCGCATTGGTGCTGCTCTACACGCGTATTGCCTCGTGGCGAATAATGCTTGGCGTGTTCCTGGGAATGGTAGCCACCAGTACGTTGTTTAATCTGATTGGCTCCGATACCAACCCCATGTTTGCCATGCCGTGGTATTGGCACTTCGTGATAGGTGGGTTTGCATTCGGTATGGTCTTTATGGCTACTGACCCCGTCTCTGCTTCCATGACGACCCAGGGCCGTTTGATATTTGGTGCGCTCATTGGTGTACTGACGGTACTGATTCGCGTGGTTAACCCTGCCTTCCCCGAAGGCATCATGTTGGCAATTCTCTTTGCTAACCTGTTTGCACCATTGATTGACCACTTCTTCGTCCAGGCCAATATAAAACGCCGTATCAAGCGTACTGGCGTTCCGGCCGAGGAGACTGCCTAATGGCACAAGGTAATAACTCAATCAAGAAGATCCTGATTGTCGCGTTTTCATTGTGTATCGTGTGTTCGGTAATCGTTTCGACGGCCGCCGTGGCACTACGACCTGCGCAGCAGCTCAATCAGGAATTAGATCGTAAAACCAACATCCTTAACGTGGCGCGTTTATACGAGCCGGGAATGGATGTAGAGGAAGCGTTCCGGACCCAAATTACGGCGCGTGTGGTTGAGCTTGAAACCGGTGAGTATACCGATGAGTTTGACCCCGAAACGTTTGATGGGTTTGAAGCATCACGTGATCCGGCAACCGGCCGCACGCTGTCCGGAGACCGCGATATCGCCGGGCTTTCTCGGGTTGAAAATTACGCGACTGTTTATTTGGTCGGTAATGCAGACGACCCAGACCAAATCGTATTGCCGATTCGTGGGCAAGGCCTGTGGGGCCGGATGATGGGCTTTTTGTCGATCGAAGGCGACGGTAATACTATCATCAGTATTACCTACTATGACCACAGTGAAACGCCGGGTCTGGGTGCTGAAGTGAACAACCCGCGTTGGCAAGCGCAGTGGGAAGGCAAAGAAATTTACGCTGAAGAAGGTTCTCTTTCGCCAGCCATCCACTTAACCAAAGGCGGCGCGAGTAACGAAAATGAAGTTGACGCGTTATCCGGTGCTACCCTCACCAGTAATGGTGTGACCAATATGCTGCAATTTTGGTTAAGCGAAGAAGGGTTTGGTCCGTACCTTGCGACATTCCGCAGTGGTGCTGATCCGGAAGATGCCGACAACACCGATACCGACTTCGAAGACGGTGAGGGGGCTTAATCATGGCGGACGTAAATGCAAAAAGCGTTTTAATAGCGCCTATTTTTCAGAACAACCCCATTGCACTTCAGATATTGGGGATCTGTTCTGCGCTGGCAGTAACGACCAGCATGAGCGTGTCGTTGGTAATGGCGTTAGCTGTTATTTTCGTAACATCGCTCTCAAGCTTTTTCGTATCATTGATTCGGAATCATATTCCTTCTTCGATCCGTATTATTGTGCAGATGACGATTATTGCTTCATTGGTAATCGTGGTTGACCAGATCCTCAAAGCCTATGCTTATGAAATGTCCAAGCAGCTGTCGGTATTTGTGGGTCTGATCATCACCAACTGCATTGTAATGGGTCGTGCGGAAGGCTTTGCCATGTCCAACACTCCCGGCATGTCTTTCCTGGACGGTATCGGAAATGGCTTGGGCTATGGGTTCGTGTTGCTGGTGGTTGGCTTCTTCCGTGAGCTGTTGGGTGCGGGTAGTGTGTTCGGTTTTACTATCCTGCCTACCGTTCAAGATGGTGGCTGGTATGTGCCTAACGGCCTGCTGCTGTTGCCTCCGTCCGCCTTCTTTATTATCGGCCTGATGATTTGGGTTATGCGCTCAATCGATCCAGGGCAGGTAGAAGAGACTGAGTTCAAGATGAAGGAAAACTCCAAGCCACAGGAGGCTGTGTAAAATGGAACACTATTTAAGCCTTTTCGTCGCTTCGGTTTTTGTTGAAAACCTGGCCTTGGCATTCTTTCTGGGGATGTGTACTTTTCTCGCGGTCTCCAAGAAGGTTTCCTCCGCGTTTGGCCTGGGCATTGCGGTTATTGTCGTCCTGACTATTTCAGTGCCTGTTAATAACCTGGTATTCAACCTTCTGCTTGCGCAAGGTGCGCTTTCCTGGACCGGTATTAGCGGTGCTGAGAACATTGACCTCTCATTCCTTGGGTTATTGAGCTATATCGGCGTCATTGCAGCACTAGTGCAAATCCTTGAAATGTTCTTGGATAAGTACGTGCCTGCACTGTATAACGCGCTTGGCGTATTCCTGCCGCTTATTACCGTCAACTGTGCCATCCTGGGTGGCGTGCTGTTCATGGTTGAGCGTAACTACAACTTCGGTGAATCCCTCGTTTATGGTTTTGGATCCGGTGTTGGTTGGGCGTTGGCTATTACGGCCTTGGCAGGTATCCGTGAAAGGCTGAAATACAGCGATGTGCCTGGTGGCTTGCAAGGGCTGGGTATTACTTTCATCACCGTAGGTCTGATGTCGTTGGGCTTTATGTCCTTCTCGGGCATTCAGCTCTAAACGGAGCCGGTTTTTCCCGGCGGCGCTCTGTGCTGCCGGGTTACAGGAAACCTCAGCAATAGGAAACCGACATGGTTGATACATCTGTCATCTTGCTCGGTGTTGTCATGTTCACGATCATCGTTATTAGCTTAACGGTGATCATTCTGGCAGCGCGCAGCAAGCTTGTGAGTAGCGGGGACGTGACGATTGAAGTTAATCACGACCCTGAGCACACCTTGACGACTCAGGCCGGTGGTAAGCTTTTAAACACCTTGGCGGCAAATGGTATTTTCCTCTCCTCGGCATGTGGTGGCGGTGGTTCTTGCGCCCAATGTAAATGCCGTGTGGAAGAGGGTGGTGGTTCCATTCTGCCGACTGAAGAGTCGCATTTCACCATGCGTGAAAAGAAAGAGGGCTGGCGGCTCTCTTGCCAGGTGCCCGTTAAGCAAGACATGAAGATCGAAGTACCTGAGGAAGTGTTCGGCGTTAAAAAGTGGGAAACCGAAGTTATCGCTAACCCTAACGTCGCGACCTTCATCAAGGAGCTGAACCTAAAACTGCCTGAAGGCGAAGAAGTTGCCTTCCGCGCGGGTGGTTATGTTCAGCTGGTTGCACCGCCTTACGATATTAAATTCTCCGATTTTGATATCGAGGAAGAGTATCGCGGCGATTGGGACAAGTTTGGAATTTTCAAGGTTGCCCATAAGAGCAATGAGGAAGTGATTCGCGCCTACTCTATGGCGAACTACCCGGAAGAGAAGGGTATCCTCAAGTTCAACATTCGTATTGCTACACCGCCCCCAGGCAGCAGTCATCCGCCGGGCCTAATGTCTACCTACGTCTTCAACTTGAAACCTGGTGACAAGGTGACCGTAATGGGTCCGTTTGGTGAGTTCTTCGCCAAGGATACCGACGCCGAAATGATCTTTATCGGTGGTGGTGCGGGTATGGCGCCGATGCGTAGCCATATCTTCGATCAGCTTAAGCGTCTTAAGTCTAAGCGTAAAATGTCTTTCTGGTACGGTGCACGCTCTTGGCGTGAAACCTTCTACAACGAAGAGTACGATCAGTTGGCAGAAGAGTTCCCGAATTTTGAATGGCATCTGGCGCTTTCTGATCCGCAGCCTGAAGATAATTGGGAAGGGCCGACGGGCTTTATCCATAATGTACTGTATGAAAACTATCTGAAGGACCATCCGGCGCCTGAAGATTGTGAATACTACATGTGTGGGCCGCCCATGATGAATGCTTCCGTGATTAAGCTGCTGCTTGATCTGGGGGTTGAGCCTGAAAATATCATGCTGGATGACTTCGGCGGGTAAGCGCTCTGGTAATCGAAAGTAGCCTTCGGGCACATTTGGGGCTGGCCGTAAGGTTGGCCCCATTTATTTTGAATAGACTCAAGCCTACGCTACCTTCGCTAATAGGTGCTGAGCGGTGAATAAGTGCTTGGCAGTTATCAGTACGTGGCAGCTAATAAGTATGTGTCAGCTAAGGTACAATTAAGGTATAGCGAGTATCTGGAAGGCACTAATTGCCTAAGCTGTTGTCGGTAGGTGGTGCATCCATAGCAATGCGGGGAGGTTAACATGGCGATTTGGCTACTGGTATTTGGCTTTATGGCGTTGATAATGTGCGCAATGGCGGTTGGCGTTTTAATGGGTCGTAAGCCTATCGCAGGTTCATGTGGCGGTTTAAACCAGATTGGTATGAAAGACGGCTGCGATATTTGTGGCGGTAAAGATGACGTATGCGAAGAGGAGAACCGCAAGCGAGGAAATGTGCGTCGCCGCAGTGATGAAAGCCGCGGAGCGGACTTGGGCTACGACGCTACACGGCGCTAGCACAATCCGTAACCGTATCGGAAAGAGAAAGAGTGCAGGGCGCAGCCGAGAGATCAGCTGCGCCTTATTATTGGGGAACGAGGAGACGCAGAGAGTATGGCGGTTCACAATTACGATGTCGTGGTTATTGGTACAGGCCCTGCAGGTGAAAGCGCGGCTATTAACGCCGCCAAGCACGGTAAGCGTGTAGCGATTATCGAAAAGCAGGCACAGGTAGGCGGTAACTGTACCCATTGGGGCACTATTCCCTCAAAAGCGTTGCGCCACCAGGTTAAGCAAATCATGGCGTTTAACACCAACCGAATGTTTCGCGATATTGGTGAGCCGCGCTGGTTTTCTTTCCCTAAAGTGATGGAGCGTTCGCGCGGCACGATTGATAAACAGGTAGAAATGCGTACTACCTTTTATGCTCGTAACCGAATCGACTTGTTTCATGGTATTGCGCGCTTTAAAGATGCGCATACCGTGGTTGTGCGCGACCAGCATGAAGGAATGGAAGAGCTGGTCGCCAAAAAAATTGTGATTGCTACCGGCTCACGGCCCTATCGGCCCGCGGACATCAACTTCCGCCACCCACGTATCTACTGCTCTGACACCATTCTAAGCCTTTCTCATACACCGCGTACGTTAGTGATTTTTGGCGCTGGCGTTATCGGCTGTGAATATGCGTCAATTTTCTCAGGATTAGGCCTCAAGGTAGATCTCATCAACAACCGTGACAGCTTGCTTTCATTTCTTGATGATGAAATCAGTGATGCGCTCTCTTACCACCTGCGTAAACATGGCGTATTGATCCGTCATAACGAGGAATACGCGAGTGTAGAAGGTGATGAGTCTGGCGTTGTCGTGCATCTTAAGTCGGGCAAGAAGATCCGCGCTGATGCGTTCTTATGGGCCAATGGTCGCACGGGCAATACCGATAGCCTGGGGCTTGAGAATATTGGATTAGAAGCCAATGGGCGCGGCCAGCTCAGCGTTGATGAACACTACCGTACGACAATTCCGCATATTTATGCCGCCGGTGACGTGATCGGTTGGCCAAGCCTTGCCAGTGCCGCGTATGACCAGGGGCTAAACCTTTGCAACGAGCTGCTCGATAAAGAGTATCGCTTCGTCAACGATGTACCCACCGGCATTTACACTATTCCCGAAATTAGTTCGTTTGGACCTAACGAGCGCGAGTTGACTGAAGCCAAAGTGCCCTATGAAGTCGGAAAAGCGTTCTTTAAAGATACCGCGCGTGCGCAAATAACCGGCGATGTCGTGGGTATGCTGAAGATTCTCTTCCATCAGGATACGTTGGAAATCCTGGGGATCCACTGTTTTGGTGACCAGGCCTCCGAGATTCTACATATCGGCCAGGCCATTATGCAGCAGCCGGGTGAAGCCAATACGCTTAAGTACTTTGTGAACACAACCTTTAACTATCCAACGATGGCAGAAGCGTACCGAGTGGCAGCACAAAATGGCTTGAACAGAGTGTTTTAACGCGTTTTGGGTAGTGTAAAGCGCAGGTGTAGTGTCATACATCGCTGTGTGAAAGGGGCCACCAGAAATTGCGTGGCCCCTTTTGCATACTTAATATTCATCCAGTAACTGCTGCGCGCGTGCCTGCCAACTGCCGTCTATTGATGCTGCCTGCATCAAGGCGTTGCGTGCTTCGTCGGGCTTATCCTGTTGCAGCAGCAAAATACCCAGGTTGAGCCAAGCGGCCCCCATGTGTGCATCGTGCTGGGTCGCTGCATCAAAGGCTGTCATCGCTTCCTTGGGCTGGCTGTCGGCGTACAGCGCGTTGCCCAGCGCAAACTGCGCCAGTGGGTCAGTTGGGTAGCGGTTAACCAGGGCTTGCCAACTGCTTAGAGCTTCTTTGGGGCCGTGCGCTTCTTCGTAAGCGCTAATAGCCTCCAGTGCATTACGGGCACTAATGCCTTCCGGCAGAGTGCCGGGGTTGGCCACAATAAATCCCCAGCGACCACTGCGCGCCCAGGTCGCATCAAAGCGGCTAAACGACAACATATGTCGCTCACGTTCACCACTGCGCAGGATGAGCGTTTCATCAGGCAAATCAAATCCGATAGCCACCGAGTAGTGCCACATGGGATAAATAGGCA
The DNA here is from genome assembly GCF_052378905.1 of Halomonas sp. AOP22-C1-8. Taxonomy (NCBI): domain Bacteria; kingdom Pseudomonadati; phylum Pseudomonadota; class Gammaproteobacteria; order Oceanospirillales; family Halomonadaceae; genus Halomonas; species Halomonas sp. AOP22-C1-8. The sequence goes on from NZ_JBQSYD010000011.1 coordinate 59,461, forward strand.
GTGACAGGTTCTGCATCACCACGACTGGGTCGCCGTTAGCCAAATGATTTAACAGTGCATCCATGGTACCGCGAATGGGGTAGGCAAGCTGTTGGTGGCGGCGAACGGTGGACAGCATTTCAGGTTGAACGCTACCGTCACGCCCTGGCAAGAATACTTGCGGAATCAGCTGGTCAACGCCCACCTCAACGCCTTGGTAGTTCAACACCATGGCAAGCGTTGCCGGGCCACACTGGTACTCGCTTTGGGCAAAAAACGGCACGGCACGATTTTCTACCTGAGGGGTCAAGGCTTCGTAGGTGCTGTCGAGTAAAATGGGGCTGCGGGCACAGGCAGAAAGCAGTAGGGCGAGCATAAAAACGCCCGCAAAGCGGGCGTAGGGTAGCAATGTTTTCATAGTGACTGGCTTAGCGGGTAAACGGATAAACGTCGGTTAAACCGAGAATATCAGTAATCAGCAAAATGATGAAAACGGCAAACAGGGCACCGATAACACCGCCGCCTGCACCGGCAGGCAACTGATCAAGCTGCTGAGCCATTTGCTGTGCTTCGGCATCGCTCAGAGCGGCAACGCGGGCGTCTACCTCATCAAGATCCACACCCTGCTTTAGCAGTTGGTCCTGTACATCGGCACGGGCCAGAATTTCGTTTATCCGCTCACGGTCAGCGCCGACACGATCACCTGCTAAAACAGACTGAGTTGAAACTAAATCCATGGATTGGGGGGCGGCAGGCGCAGCAGCGACGGGCAGGCTGGTGATCACTAGCGCCGCGATCAAGAGGGTAGAGAGGTAAGCGCGCAATGTTTTCATCGTCTTCTTCCTTAGAGACTGGTCAGGGGTATCGAGCATTGTGCTGCTCTAATCACTAGTATAGGAATAAAGAGGACAGGCTTTAAGTCTATTGTCCAATATGCTAATTATTTGCACTAATGCGATAGGTCCAGGCTGTTTCAGCAAGAATACCTTTTCCGCCTGCCATGGTCATCGCCAAGTCATGAAGGCCTGGCCATAAGGGCACGTTAGCGGCCCCTTTAACGGCTAAGTCCAGCCGTTGGGCCATCAAAAGCAGCTTGTGCAAACGCTTCATGGGAAGACGCTTTATGGCCTTTTGATAAGCGGGGCGGCGCTTGTCAAAAATCATTGGCTTTTGGGTTTTGCAGGCGTGCTCAAAACTTTGCCCTTGATCCAGGTGCTGATGCAAAGAGAGTAGCGTGCGCAACTCGCGGCTTAATGCCCATAGCACAATGGGCGCTTCGACCCCTTCGCTGCGCAGCCCCTGCACTATGCGTGAGGCGCGGCTAACCTCACCTTTCAAGCAGGCATCTGCCAGGTTGAACACATCAAAGCGCGAGCTATCCTCTACGCCCTGGGCGATGCTCTCAACGTTTAAGCGGGTACCTTGCGGATGAATCAGTGAGAGTTTTTGAAGCTCCTGATCGGCGGCCAGCAGGTTACCCTCAGTACGCTCACCCAGTAGGCGCGCAGCCTCAAGGTCAATCTGCAGGCCATGCATTGATGCTCGATCACGTAGCCAGTAGCCCAAGCGAGAATTATCTACGGGCCATACGGGGACAAACAAACCATGCTTATCAAGGGCTTTAAACCAGACGCTTTTCTGCTGTTTGCCATCCAGCTTACCCATGCTGAGCAGCAGCATGTCGTCGCTGTTTGTGATGGTTTCAGCGTACTGCGCTAGTGCTTTGCTGCCTTCCTGGCCCAGTTTGTGGGTGCCCAAGCGAACTTCCATCAACTTGCTGGTTGCAAATAATGAAAGGTTGCTGGCGGCCTCCAGTAAGCGGCCCCAGGCAAAGTTGGCATCTATGTCCAGTACTTCGCGCTCTTCAATACCGGCTTGGCGCGCGGCGGCACGTACTGCATCACAGGCATCGCGGTGCTGGAGCGGCTCATCGCCCGCTACGATGACGACCTTAGGCAGCGCTTTACTTAAGGCCCCCGGCAATTGGTCGGCAAAAACCTTCACTCAACACCCTTAATGTTAACCAAGCGTTCCACAATACGTTGTGCTAGCTCCCGCGCAAGCGATTGCTCTGCTTCATTGAACAAGGTTTCACGATTGAGCAAATCATCATCGTTAACACGGATGGTTCTGCTGACAGATACGTTACTGCCGTTAAGCGCATATGCATTGGTCTGACGCTGTTGGACCGAGAGCGTTGTACTCAGCACCAGCTCGTGTTCACGGCTGGCGCGACTATCGCTACCAATGCGTCGCTCCAGTAAGGAAGGGGGGCCTAACGTGACGCGCCAAGGCGCGTCAGGTCTAATCTCCGTTCCTAACTGTGTCAGGCGTGCACGTAGCTGCTGGGCAGTGGTGCTATTAATGTCCCCTTCCAGCGTCAGCGCGGGCAGGCTGGGCATAGCGCCATGGCCGCGCAGATGAAAGCCGCAACCGCTGAGTAGCACCGCCGCTGAAGCGGCGATGCTGGTTGTCAAAAATGTGCGTCGATTCATCCGCTTACCACAATGTTTACCAGCTTGCCTGGCACGACAATCACTTTACGGACCGTTTTGTCTTCCAAGTGGCGCTGGACGTTTTCGTTTTCCATCGCCAGTTTCTCGATGGCTGCTTTATCTGCACTAGCCGGTGCTTCCAGGCGTGCACGTAACTTACCGTTTACTTGCACGACAAGTTCAATGCTATCGCGAGTAAGCGCTGCTTCGTCAAGCACTGGCCACTGCACTTCAATAGCGGGTTCTGCATGCCCCAGGTTCTGCCACAACTGATGGCACACGTGTGGAGTGATTGGGGAAAGCAGCAAGACACATGCTTCCAGCGTTTCACGGCTAACCGCTAAACCAAGCTCAGAGGTGTCATTAAACTTTCCAAGCGCGTTGGAAAGCTCCATGACTGCTGCGATAGCGGTATTAAAGGTGGTGCGGCGGCCAATATCGTCGCTGGCTTTCTTGATGGTTTCATGCGTTTTTCGACGCAGTGTTTTTTGGTCATCATTAAGCGCATCAACCTTCAGCTCACCCGGTGTGCCGGCTTCAAGATGCTCGCTCACTTGGCGCCAAATGCGCTTGATAAAGCGGTGCGCACCTTCAACACCTGAGTCAGACCATTCCAGCGACTGCTCGGGCGGCGCCGCAAACATCATGAACAAGCGAACGGTATCAGCACCGAACTTATCGATCATCGATTGCGGATCAACACCGTTATTTTTCGACTTGGACATTTTTTCGATGCCGCCCATCTCAACCGGCTGACCATCACTTATCAGGACAGCGCTTAGCGGACGGCCTTTCTCATCACGCTGAACGTCGACATCGTCCGGGTTGAACCACTGTTTGCCGCCGTTATCGGTATGGCGATAGTAGGTTTCTGCGATGACCATGCCTTGCGTAAGCAACTGCTGGAAGGGCTCATCAGAATCAACCAGGCCAAAGTCGCGCATCAGCTTATGGAAGAAACGTGCGTATAGCAGGTGCAAAATGGCGTGCTCGATACCGCCGATATAAAGATCGACCGGTAACCAGTAGTTGGCGCGATCGTCCAGCATGGCGTCATGATTATCGGCGCAGCAGAAGCGCGCAAAGTACCAGGAGGACTCCATAAAGGTGTCAAACGTATCGGTTTCGCGCACCCAACCATCGCCTAGGTCGGAAAACTCAGGCATTTTCTTGAGCGGTGAGCCGGAGGCGTCAACCGTCACTTCCATGGGAAGTGATACCGGGAGCTCTTCATCGGTCAGCGGAACGGTCTGGCCTTCCGGGCCGTATTTAACCGGAATCGGCGCGCCCCAATACCGCTGGCGGGCAACACCCCAATCGCGCAGGCGATAGTTGGTTTTAACCTCGCCACGGCCCATTTCGGCAAGTTTTGCGGCAATCGCGTCAAAGGCCTGCTCAAACTCCAAGCCATCGAACTCACCGGAATTGATCAGCGCACCATGCTCAATATACGCGGCTTCGGAAAGGTCGGGCGTATTGCCGTTTTCATCGGCAATAACAGGTTTAATATCGACACCGTACTTGGTGGCGAACTCCCAGTCGCGCTGGTCGTGGGCAGGTACTGCCATGACAGCGCCGGTGCCGAACTCCATAAGTACAAAGTTGGCCACAAACACCGGAACTTTAGCGCCGCTCAGCGGGTGAATGGCTACATGGCCGGTGGCCATGCCAAGTTTCTCTTTAGTGGCCATTTCAGCTTCTGAGGTGCCGCCTTTGACGCACTCTTCACAGAAGGCTGCCAGCGCTGTGTTTTGTTCTGCCGCCTGTTTGGCAAGCGGGTGGCCAGCGGCTACCGCGACGTAGGTAACCCCTGACAGTGTATCCGGGCGAGTGGTGTAAACGGCTAGTGGTTCAGCCGCGCTACCGTCTGCCGCTTCGATATCAAACGTCAGCTCAACGCCACGAGATTTACCAATCCAGTTGCGCTGCATGGTTTTGACCTGTTCAGGCCATTCTACTTTGTCCAGGTCGGTCAAAAGCTCATCGGCGTAGTCGGTGATCTTCAAGAACCACAGCGGAATTTCCTTACGCTCAACCAGCGCACCTGAGCGCCAGCCGCGGCCGTCAATGACCTGCTCATTGGCAAGTACGGTCTGATCAACCGGGTCCCAGTTCACTGTGGACATCTTCTTGTAAACCAGGCCTTTCTCGACCAATTTGGTAAAGAACCACTGTTCCCAGCGATAGTAGCTGGTATCGCAGGTGGCGAATTCGCGGCTCCAGTCGTAGGCAAAGCCTAGCGCTTTCAACTGGTTGCGCATGTAATCAATGTTTTGATACGTCCATTCCGCAGGCGGTACCTGGTTTTGGATCGCTGCATTTTCCGCAGGCATGCCAAAAGCGTCCCAGCCCATGGGCTGCATCACATTTTTACCCTGCATGCGCTGGAAACGTGAAATGACGTCGCCGATAGTATAGTTACGCACATGGCCCATATGCAGCTTGCCGCTGGGGTAGGGGAACATGGATAGGCAGTAAAACTTCTCGCGATTCGCGTCTTCTACTGCTTTGAAGCACTGATGATTGTCCCAGTACTGCTGGGCGTCACGTTCAATTTCACGAGGGCTATAGTGTGCGTCCATCGGTTTTTTTAATGCCTTGGCGTATTCGCCCAATAGGGCGCAAAGTGAATGGTAGATGACGACTGTCAGATAAGTAGTGTCGATTGTATCCTATGAAGGGGTATCCTTGAACGGCAAGCTGATGATAGGAAACACCTGCGTCGACAAAAGGAGAGGCATCATGAGTGAACAACACAATGACCACCGCTTGCGCGAAGGCTATGAGCGCTTGCTGGAGCGCATGCAGCATGGCGCAAATGACTTAACCTGGGACAATCTGCAAAAGGATTTAGACGACGCAGTCGCTTTTGAAGAGGAGCTTGAAGAGTACACGAAAGATGAGCTGGCCCTGCTGCGTGCTTGGGTTGAGCGCGACTTAAAAGATATGCGCCACTACCTGGCAGATACCGGGATGCAGGTCGCTACCTGGTTGGGCGTGGATATCAGTGGGCTTTCTCGTCGCGTTGCGGAGTCACTACTTTCCATCGCAGATCGAAGCATTGTAGAGCGTGAACGCTTTGATGAGGATCTTGAGGCAGCTCGGGCAGATTATTGCGAAGGTGAAATGGCGGCACCAGGCCTGATGGCCTGTGTCCACTGTGATACTCAGGTAATGCTGCCCCATGTGGCGCGCCTTGAGCCTTGCCATCAATGTGGTCACCGCTACTTTTATCGGTTTCCGAGTAAGGTTATCGAAACCTGAGCATTTCTCTAACCACTGTAAAATGGTGTGGGCAGGGAGGACGCGTCAGTAGCTCAATCTAGTCAGTTGGGTGGTCAGAGCAGGGGCTCACCGAAGGGGGTTGCCCCTGTTCCGTTGGTAATTCTGTGTGATGCAATAGGCGGGGAGCTACGTCACCAGATAGCTCATCGCAGTGATTGAGGCTAGCGAAAGTAGACTCATCACCGTTGCATAAAAAAGATTGTTTTTCATCATGTGGTAACCGTTGATCCCGTAGCGGCCCTGAAGGCTCAGGTTAATCCCTGATAAAGGCCCGACGCTGGTGCCCACGGCCCATGAACATAAACAGACAAACGCAAACAGAGTGTGCTCTCCACCGTGCAAACTTACGATGGAGGCCAGCACCGATACCCCAATAATCGGGTGGAGCCCCACCAGCGCACTCAGCACAATGCTGAGAAAACTCATCATGCCTTGCTGTGCGCCAAAGGTTTCGAATAGCGTCCAATCGTTGCCCGCTACGGCAGCCACAAGCGCTGAAAGCCCCAGCGTAAAAAGCCCAGCCGCTAAAAACAGTGAGACTTCTCCTCGCATGGCCGGGAGGCGTGTGGTGGTGTGTTGGCGAACACGCCACAACGTATAGCCGGTGCCTTCGCGCAGGTTATAGATCAAGGCAACGGCCGGGATCAAAAAGGTAATAATGCCAACAATTGAGAGTCTGGGCGTTAGCCAGAAATGAAACACCATGACCAACAAGGCCATGATCACGGGCATTAGTAGGCTGCGCGGTGCCAGAGAAAAGCCATACACCTCACGTAAATCAAATCGGCGGCCAAGTTCAAGCGTCGTTAGCAACCCGGAAATCATTGCTAATGGGAATCCAAAGAGTGCCACGTAGGAGTACTGCATCTGTGGTGCGAGTGCGATCACTATTCCCATGGAAGCAAAAAACGGTGACCACAGCGCGGCACTTGACAGCCCTCGATTCAATGCCAGGTACTGTGGAATCGTTAAAGGAGCCGTTCGTGCCAGTCGGTCACCGACCATAATAACGGTCGATATATTCAAAATCGTGCCCAGAAAATGCACGCCAAGCCAGGTACGTAATACGCCGCCACTGCCCGTTAAGCGTTTGCCAGGCGCTTTTTTTCGCCCTTGCTGTTTACCTACTAGGGAAATAAAGCTGACGCCTACCAGCATGGCCACTACAAAGGCATTGCCCTGCAGCATTGCGGGCCAATCCACGTGGTCATGGTAATAAAAACGCGCCACCAGCAGCATTAATATGCCCAAAACCATCAACACGCCGGCCTGAAAACGTGAGCGCTTGGGAATGTCCTTCCACAGCAATATCACGGCGAGCCACAACAAATAGCTCACTGCGTGCGCCGTGTTTATCAGACCGGTAAACCCAAGAACCTGTGCGATCAACCCAAGCAGAATCAGCACACCCGCCAAGCGCTGCCGAAAAGTCGTTTCTTGCATGCTAAACCCTTAAAGTGAATTAGCAGGCTAATAGGGTTGGTGCTGAAAGGCTAGTCGCAGCCGATATGCTATCAATAAATTGATGAGGTTTTTAATGAAAATAAGGTCAATGAACATCGCTGATTTAGACGAAGCTGCAAGCGTCCATTCACTGGCATTTCCTCGCCAAACGCATTCGTATGAATGGTTGGAATGCAGTCTCAGTGCCTCTCCTCGATTTCTTTGCTTTGTCGTAGAGGAGGAGTGTAGCGTTATTGGATATATTGTTTGGATGCAAAAAAGCGGCTTCCGCCCGGAGGCGGTTCTGGAGTTAGAGCAATTGGCAGTATTGCCAAATCGTCAAGGTAAAGGGGTTGGGAAAAATTTAATCGAAAATTCACTCCCTTTGGTTAAAGAGCAGCTGGCAAAACAGGGTTCCACGTTAAAGCACGTATTGGTCACCACTAGAGCGGATAACGTTGCTCAACGATTATATAGATCCACATTAGGCGCTGAGATTGAAGCCACTATTAGTAATTTATATTCATCAGACGAAGTGTTGATGATTGCGCGTAATGTTAATGGTGTTTCACAATGCGGGTATACAGGTATTGGTTGTAAACCGCCCAGCAATGAAAAAGCAGAAAGGTAACGACAAATCCAGAGGCGACGACTTTGATCATAAGGGAGCCATAAAGTTGTTCCAGAATGGCCTCTTCAATAACAAAGAAGGTGTATAACCTTGCCAGCACGAGTAGCCATAAAATAAGTGTGGCAGCCGTAATAAGGAGGTCGCGGATACGGTAGCCCCAGCCTCGTTGGGAAGGGTTATCAATAATGATAGGCACGAGTTTATTGTTCATGGAAGGGCTCTCCTCGGTCTGGGCTGGTCCAGGTCGCAAGCCTTCCTTGTTGGCGCATGATGGCTTTTGGGAAGGCAATAACAACGGTCGCCATATTGATCATCCAGTAGGCAAATGGGTACCAAATGCTCCAATAAACGCAGCGAAATATCTGTTTGTCGTAGCGACTGTCGATATAAAAACTGACGGTAAATTGGATAAAGCTAATCGCGATAAGAAGGCTGCCAAAATATGAGAATGTCTGTGTTGTGATCGGCCAAGCCGTGGGCTGAGCCGCCAGGGAAATAAGCCAGGCGATAAGTAAAGCGATCACCGAGTAGCACCAGACCACACTGACGATATATTCCAGCATCAATGGCCAGAAGCGCCGATTCCTCCAGCGAATGGTTTGAGAGAAATAACGCAAAACGACTTCTCCACCACCTTGGGACCAGCGCAGCCGCTGCTTAAAAAGCCCGCGCAGCGTTTCAGGCATCAGCACCCAGCACATGGCGCGTGGCTCGTAGCGGACATGGCCGCCTACCAGCTGCAAACGCCAGCTAATGTCGATATCTTCGGTAATCATATCGGTGTTCCAGCCGCCGACTTTCTCCAGAGCCGTGCGTCTAAATGCACAGATAACACCGGATATGGTAAACACCATGCCGTAGATACGCTGGGCTCGTTTGATAAGACCGATAATCGCGGAAAATTCGCCGGTTTGTATTTTGCCAATAGCCGTTGAACGGGTTCTCACGCGAGGGTTGCCGGTGACGCCGCTTACTTTAGGGCTGCTTATAAAATGCCCCATCATGTAGCTAATAGCGTCGTAATCGAGAATGGCATCTCCATCAATGCCCACAATGATCTCGCCCGTTGCCTCACCCAACCCATGATTCATAGCGCTAGCTTTACCCTGGTTGGGTTGGTGCAGCACTTTTAACCCAGGATACTCAACCGCGAGCGCTTCAAGCCGACTACCGGTGTTGTCATTGCTACCATCATTAATGGCAACCACTTCTATGTGCGGATAGTTTTGCTTGAAAAGATGATGAACAGTTTCATCGACATTAGCGCTTTCGTTATAACAGGGCAGCAACACCGTGACTGAAGGCGCGTTTTCATCCCATTCAAACGTATCGGGCCAAGGCTGCTTACGTTCCCAATGCACATAAAAGTAGATGCCGCCACAAATCCAGATGGTTGCCATTAGGCTCGGGTAACCAAGCGTGAACATGGCTAAGTAGTCGAGTATGTTCATGGGAGAGCCCTAAAGCGACGTCCAATGGAGAAGGCGGGCTTAATAACACTGATTTCAGGATGGCTTTGAATAAAATCGTCCGGATAGTAACCGATATGTTTGATGCCTTCTTCGCGCAGCAAACGTATCCATTCAGCGATTTCCGCGCTGGGGATCGGGGTTTGGGTGCGCCAATCCTGGGTCTGTAATTCAAAGACCAACTGATTGGCATTAACCTGAGAAAGTGAGCGTTGCGCCAGCGCCCGCAGCCATTCGTTAGGGTTGTCTGCTTCTTCCATATAGGGCATGGCCATGACGGCAACAAAGTCGTAGCTCTCTGCGAAATTTTGGATATCCTGGGAGAACCACAGCTGGCTTTCTGGGTTCATTATCGTGCCTGCATAAAGGTTGCGCGCCGTTGTGAATACTTTGTTGTCGGCTTGGCGGTAGTAGTCAGCGGCTTGTGTCAGTTCGTCAGTAAAATTTGTCAAGAACTGGGTCTTATGCCGAGTCCATAGATCCATCAGGTTGTCATCGTTCTTGATCGAGGCCACATCAGCAGGCAGAGAAACCTGTGCATAGGCGGACAGTGCTTCGGGATTGTTATCTTCAAAGTCGGTGAGAAAAGCATCATCGTGAAAGATCAGGCCATCGAATTTCGTCAGCCGCCCGAGGTCTTGATAAATTTCACGGATAATACGACGATTATCTTCTACATAGGGTGAGAGTCGGCGGTATTGGCCGGGGTTCTCGGCACCCGTTCTGACATCGGTGACATAGCGGTGTCCGTCACCAAGATCAAATGAGAGAACGGGCATCCAGGCATAGACTTTTACCTCAGCACGTTTTTTAAGCTGCCAGGCGACTCGGTTGAAAAGGTCGGCTCTTACCGGTAAATGACGATTAGGGAAGTAGAGTTCATCGGCGACGCCGTTGCCATCTGGGTCTGCAAATGCTTGTAAATAAACGGTGCTAATTCCGTAGTTAAAAATTCGTTCAATCAGCCTGTCGAGGTTTCGTTCTTGCTGCACGGGGTCTTCATCAAAAACGTAATCCAAATCAACGTGGACGATACGGAGTTCTTCGGGCTGCCATACGCGATCAGACAGTATTTCATCAATGGTTTGAAGGCCAGTTTCCTGGTCAATGAGGTAGCGGTTAATAGTTCGCATGGCATCGTTGAGTTGATTGGGCGCACTTAGCAAGCTAAAGGTGTACGTCATCCCGTATTCGCCAGCGATATCCAGCGTTGCTTTGCTATAGGCACCGTAAGGCCACACCATTATGCGAGGAGAGCGACCCAAATGCGTTTGAAACTGCTGCCGGGTTCGCGCCATGTCGTCGTGAATTCTTTGAAGATAGGTGGCTTCACTTTCATAGCCGGTTTGGGGGTCCCAGATGCTGGTGACAGAGGCGGCTTGCTCGTTACCCATCGGGTTTCCCTTAACGCCATAGTGTAGGCGGTAGGTATGCGAGGCAATTTCGACCAAGGGCGATTCATCAAGCGTTCGGACCTGCTCCCAGGTTAAGAAACGTTCGCGAGGCAAGGTTGTATTGCCATAGGGAACTTGCCCGCCGGCGGGAACATCCATCCAGCTTCCCACCACCGCTTGAATAGCCGGAAAGTTATAGAGTTTGAGTAGCGGAAAAACGATGTCATAAAAGCTGCGGTACCCATCATCAAAGGTAAGCAGTACGGCCTTTTCGGGGAGCGGCGGCCCACCAGCCTTGGCGTCGATAATTTGTTGAAGGCTAACAGGATGGTAGCCGCCTGTTGCCAGCAGGTTAAAGTGCTCAATTAAACGGCTTCGGGTAATGGTTTGTGAGTAGATGGGTAAATCGGGGGTAACCGCCGTATCAACAATGTCATGATAGCTGATAACCACGTAATCACCGGACACCCGGGCTGCGTGGGCACTTTGAAGGCTTAGCATGGCCAGCAAGGCAGCGCTAATTACAAAAACATGCCAATGTTTCATAAGAACCTCCATATAAAGCTGGCCTCAATGCGGTTGTCATATTCAGGGGTGCCGTCGTAAACGGATCTTTCTCTGAAAATGCCATATTCAATATTGAACGTGGGTGCTAATTGCCACTGATGCTCGTAACCCAGCGACCAGGTGTTTTCGCTGCCATTGTCTTCTTGCCAGTAGCGTCCGGAGCCTAGCGATAGGGTCTGAATAAACGACTGTCTATAATCGAGGGGGAGTTCATAATTTAGTGATAAAACACCACCGAGGTTGGCGTCTCGACGTGGGTTGAAGTAGCTGGCCTCAACCTCATCGTTGCGTGACGTGGTGGTATACACTTCACCGTTAATTTGCCAGCGATCAAGATGATAGAGTGTTTGGTTCCAGTAGCCATAGACAGATTGGCGCAGATTGTTGTCTTCAAAGTCGGTCACCATCAGGCCGATCGCTCCTGCGCCGCGCTCATCATGACGATAGGCGATCTCTCCGCGATATCGGTCGGCATTAATGCCGTCACGCAACGCCCGTAAAGGAGTGTCTGGTGTGTTAAGTTCGATGCCCAGCGTGGTGGTTAGGTGGTCTGAAGCGGCGTAGCGCAACTCAACCGAGGCCATAAAGTTATTGTTAAGTTGGGCACCGTGCCCGGTGGCAAATTTTATGGTCGCTGGGTGTAAGTTCCACTCATAACCCGCTATGTCGTAGGCTGCGTAAAGGTTTGTGTCATCAAATTTCCCATACTGACCGATGCGTTGTGCAAATGCGCGGGAGCCGCTTGTATTACGTGGTCCTTCCAAAAGCACGTCATAGCGCCATTCCCGCGAGGCTTGGGTGCCGCTACCTTGCCCCTCGCTACGCGTTACCGAGCTAGTCAGCTGTGGTGCACGTAGCTCACGCAACGTTCGTACTAGCTCATCCCGGGTTGCGCTGGGTTTGGCTTCGGCGATCTCTTGCGCGGCGGCCGTTGTAGTGCCTTTCCATTGCCCGCGCTCCAGGTTGGCCAGCAGCATCCCATGGCGGGCTGCGTCTTGCTGGTCTGGGGAAAGTAGCTCTGTCGCGCGTAGGTAAGATACTTCCGCTTTTCGTTGCCAGCCTCGGTCTCGTTCAAGGTCACCTTTAACCTGCCAAAGATAAGGGTCGCCAGGTGCCTGGTCTTGATAATTGGCCAAGCGTTCGCTGGCCAAGCCAGCTTGACCACGCCAGGCAGTAAGCAACACGTCAAGTAGCAGGACTTTTTGATAGTTTGGGTTATTGATACGCGTGGTCTGAGTGAAATCCCAGCGCTGTTCGGGTTCGCTCGCACGCCAGGAAGCCAACAGTCGATCAGCATCACGAAAACGCTGAGCGTCGGTATAGCTATAAAAGAGCCCTTCGTTAAGCGGATCATCAGGGTCAGAGCCACGCTGAGGGGTTTGTTGTATCAGGCCTTCGTAAAGCGCAATGGCTTCGTCAGGGCGGCCCAGGCCATTCAAGGCATACGCGCTGGCCCGGCTCACGTAACTTGGCAACGGGCCATGCTGATGTTGGAGCCTAACGGCGAGGACCTCCGCTTCGGAGAAGTGCCTTAGCTGGGCAAGTGCGACGACTTTGTCATATTCGGCAAGCTTGACTAATTCCTGGGGGACCGCTGGTGAATCCAGTACCTGGTTTAACTGGGCCAAGCCACTGCGAGTTCTGGGAGGCTGATCCGTATGAATGCCCAAGCGTATATCAGTAACTGCTTCGTAGTAGATAAGCCAAAGGCGGTCACTTTCAGAGAAAACCGTTGGGTTGTCCTGCATGATGTTACGGGCGGCGGAGCTGGCGCCTAAACCCACTGCCAAGCGGTAGAGTGCCTGTAACTCGCTGGTATTGGCGGGGTCTTGCTCTACCAGTGCTTGCCGAACCTGTAGCTCTTGAACGGCATTCATTGTTTTTGCGGCCAAATAGCCTTTGGCTTCCAAGCCGGCGGTCGTCGTGCCTGCCACTTGGCTATATTGCTGTAAGGCGATATCGGCCAAGGTATAATTAGCCATGTCGGTGTGAACTAACGCTTGCCCAAGCCAACCTTCTGCATAGGCAGGGCTGCGATAGGTAAGCGATTGAAATAGCGAGAGCGCTTTAGGGTAATCACCTGCACTACGCGCTGCACCGCCTAGGTTGGCAAGTTCAGAGTCGCTGTAATCCTGGGGTTGACACGCTGAGCAAACTGCCAGCGCGTCTTCATACCTTGTCGCACGTACCAGCAGAGCTATCAAATCCTCCCGTACACGACTGTTTTGTGTTCGATAATAAAGGGATTGTAAGCCATCAATTGAAGGCCCAGGTGCTCCATGGCGTGCTTCTAAAACCAAGGCTTCCCGCTGTGCATTTATAGTGGTTTGCCCATACACCGTATCTACGCTTAAACAAGCGAGTAAGTAAATGGGTAATAAGGCGCGAGGATGACCGTGCATAGTGTTATTCCTACACTGAGGCGTAGTAGCAAACGCTATTGCTAAGAAAAACGTGTATATTCAGTGTATAGGAGTATCTAATAGGTTGAACCAGGATAAATGTTGATATTGAAGCCGGTAATAATAGGTCATAATGTCGAACGTCTAAGTAGTATTGATGAGTGTTGAGGTATTATTTTTTTTAATTATTTTCCTTTATGTATGATTAAGATATTGAGTATTTTTCAAATTTTTTTATAGAAAATTGAATTTAAAAGATAAGATTTAAGAGAGTGGTTAAAGGTAGGGATTGAAGGTTCTAATGGTTATGTATTAGTGGTTAAGTTTAATTGTAAGTTATATGCCTTGATGTGAAGTATGTGCTTTTAAGAAGCAATAGGTAGGTAAGTTGGTCATAAAGTTGGTCGAACTCAGGATGAGTTGTAGTCGCAAGTGGTTAGATACATCATTGCGATAAATTTTCTGCTGAACCTAAAAGGATAAAATATACCTGGTTATCCATGATGCATCGTTTTCGTCGCTTCCAGCGCCTCAATCATTTTTATCGCGGCGTTGGAAAGTGTCCGATTGGTATGCACCAAGTAGCCGAGCGGCCTGTAGATGGGCGGTGTATCTATTTTCAGCTCGACCAGCTCACTAGTAATCATCCCCTCAGGCAGTAGGCTCCACCCAAGCCCAACACTGCACATCATCTTTAATGTTTCCAAATAGTTGGTAGCCATACTGACCTGTAGAGACAGGCCCGCCTTGGCAAAACGTTGCTCAATCAATGTACGGGTAAATGTTTTGGCGCTAGGTAGAACACATTTATAGTGACAAAGTGCTTCAAGGCTAAGGATAGAGGCGTGAGCTAGCGGGTGGTCGGGCGCGCAAACAAAACATAGCCGGTCATGCCAAAGGTTCACCACGTTTAATTGCTCAACAGGGTGAGGAGCGAGCGTCACCACGGCCATTTCCAGGGTGCCATCCTGCACGCCCTGGTAGGCAAACTCTGAATCCAGAAAATGCAGGTCTAGTTCTACTTCTGGATGGCGCTGGGTGTAGTTTTTTAAAACAGGTGGCAGGCGGTGTAAGCCAATGTGGTGGCTGGTAGCCAGCGTTAATCGGCCACCCACCTGGCCAGAAAGATTCGCGAGCGCTCGGCGGCTATCTTCTACCGCTAACAGAATTCGCTTGGCTTGTGGCAGTAATAAATGGCCTGCCTCAGTAAGCGAAATACGCCTGCCAATACGGTCAAACAGCCGCGTGCCCACCAGGGTCTCCAGCGTGGCAATACGTTTGCTAACCGCTGGCTGCGTGAGATAAAGCTGCTCGGCAGCGCGCGAGAAGCTTTGTGTTTCAGCAACGGCTAAAAACGCCTGTAGGCTCTGGGTATCCACGTGGTGCTCACTATTGTGTGGTCAGTATTTATGTATTCCAGTATGGAATCATACCTATAAATAACATGAATTGCTTTTATGATCGCTACGCGTAACACTGGCTGCATCGTCACGTTAAGCAGCACGTAGAGGCTGCGATACCGAACTAGCAGGGCGCTTGCCCAGGAGAGCCACATGTCAGGTCAAACCCTTTACGACAAACTCTGGAACCAGCACTTGGTGAAGCAGCGCGATGACGGCACGGCGCTGATCTACATTGACCGCCAACTACTTCACGAAGTGACCTCTCCGCAAGCGTTTGAAGGGTTGCGCTTGGCCAAACGTATGCCGTGGCGCTTGGATGCTAACCTGGCAACACCGGATCACAACGTCCCAACGACTACGAAAGAGCGCGCCGAAGGCAATAGCGGCATTAAAGACCCGGTGTCGTTGATTCAGGTTCAGACGCTTGACGACAACTGCGTTGAGTACGGAATTGAAGAGTTTAAAATTAACGACCCCCGCCAGGGAATCGTGCACGTGGTTGGGCCAGAGCAAGGCGCCACGTTACCCGGCATGACCGTCGTTTGCGGTGACTCCCATACGGCCACTCACGGTGCTTTTGGCGCGCTGGCTCACGGTATCGGTACGTCTGAAGTTGAGCACGTATTGGCGACTCAATGCCTGTTGGCACAAAAAATGAAGAACATGCAGGTGCGCGTTGAGGGGGAACTTGGCCTCGGCGTGACCGCAAAAGATGTGGTACTGGCCATTATCGGCAAGATCGGTACAGCAGGCGGTACGGGCTACGCTATCGAATTTGCGGGCAGCGCTATCGCGTCACTCTCCATGGAAGGCCGTATGACCGTGTGCAACATGGCGATTGAAGCGGGTGCCCGGGTCGGGTTGATTGCTGTGGACGACACGACGATTGATTACCTAGCCAAGCGCCCCTTTGCGCCGACCGCCGAGCAGTGGGAAGCTGCGGTGGCTGACTGGCGTCAACTGGTATCAGATAACGATGCCACGTTCGACAAAGTAGTGACTCTGAAGGCCGAAGATATCGAACCGCAGGTCAGTTGGGGAACCAGCCCCGAGATGGTGACAGGTATTTCCGGGCATGTGCCAGACCCGCACGCCTCGCAGGATGAAACTGTGCAGCGCAGCCATGCTCGCGCGCTTGAATATATGGGCTTGCACGCTAACCAAAAAATTACTGATATCAAGCTCGATAAAGTGTTTATTGGTTCGTGTACTAACTCGCGTATCGAGGATTTGCGTGAGGCTGCCAAGGTGGCTCAAGGCAATAAAGTGGCAGGTTCCATTAAGCTTGCCATGGTGGTGCCGGGTTCTGGCCTTGTGAAACGCCAGGCAGAAGCGGAAGGGCTGGATAAAATCTTCATCGACGCTGGTTTCGAGTGGCGCGAGCCGGGCTGCTCCATGTGTCTGGCCATGAATGCTGATAAATTGGGTGCAGGCGAGCACTGCGCATCGACCTCCAACCGCAACTTCGAAGGACGCCAAGGGTACGGTGGTCGTACGCACCTGGTGAGCCCTGCCATGGCGGCAGCAGCTGCGATTGCTGGCCACTTTGTTGATGTGCGCAGTTTATCCGCCAACGATGCTACCCACGCCCAGGAGGCTTAAACCATGAAAAAGTTTACTCGTTTTGAAGGCGTGGTTGCCCCGCTTGATCGCGCTAACGTCGATACCGATCTAATTATTCCCAAGCAGTTCTTGAAATCAATCAAACGAACCGGCTTTGGCGTTAACCTGTTTGATGAGCTGCGTTATTTAGATGAAGGTCAGCCGGGGCAGGATTGCTCCAATCGCCCGCTTAATCCCGATTTCGTGCTGAACCAGCCGCGTTTTAAGGGGGCTGAGGTGTTGCTAGCTCGGCGCAACTTTGGCTGTGGAAGCTCGCGTGAACATGCGCCGTGGGCACTGGAAGATTTTGGTTTTAAAGTAGTCATTGCGCCAAGCTTTGCAGATATTTTTTACAATAACGCGTTTAAAAACGGCATCTTGCTGATCACGTTAAGCGAAGAAGAAGTGGATCGCCTGTTTACAGGCGTTGATGCTAATGAAGGTTATCAGCTGGATATCGACTTGGAGAACCAGCGGGTCATCACGCCGAGCGGCGAAATTCTTGAGTTTGAAGTGGACGCGTTCCGCAAGCACTGCCTGCTCAATGGACTGGACGATATCGGCATCACGCTGCAGGACGAAGAGGCGATCCGTGCCTTTGAGCAAAAACACAAAGATGCTCGGCCCTGGTTGTTCCGTCAGCCTGCCTGATACAGCCGCATAAGCGTCATTCAGAATAGTTAAAAAGACATACATAGCGCGGTGCAACTCCATTGCACCGCGCTAAGCGGCGGTAAGCCGTGCTGACTCTCTATTAAGGATTTAACATGACCCATAAGGTGCTTCTATTACCCGGCGACGGTATTGGCCCAGAGATTGCTGCCCAAGCTGCGCGTTTGCTAAAAGCGTGCCAGGAAGCGGGTTTGGATATTGACGTTGAAGAAGCATTGGTCGGCGGCTCGGCTTACGATGTGCATGGCGACCCACTGCCTGCTGAAACGCTTGAAAAAGCCAAGGCGGCCAGTGCGATTCTGCTCGCTGCGGTGGGTGGCCCCAAATGGGACAAGATCGAAGACCTTTCCAAGCGCCCTGAAAAAGGTTTGTTGGGCCTGCGCAAGAATCTGGGCTTGTTTGGCAACCTGCGCCCGGCCATGCTTTACCCGCAGCTGGCCAGCGCCTCCAGCCTGAAACCTGAATTGGTGGCAGGCTTGGATATCATGATTGTGCGTGAATTGACCGGCGGCATTTACTTCGGCCAGCCGCGGGGTATTGAGGAGCGTAACGGGGAGCGTGTGGGCTATAACACCTACATTTATTCCGAAAGTGAGATTGAGCGCATCGGCCGCGTCGCGTTTGAAATGGCCCAAAAGCGTGGCAAAAAACTCTGCTCGGTAGATAAGGCTAACGTGCTGGAAGTTACCATTTTGTGGCGTGAAGTGATGGAGCGTTTGGCGCCAGAGTACCCGGACGTCGAGCTTTCGCATATGTACGTAGATAATGCCGCGATGCAGCTGGTACGTGCCCCGAAACAGTTTGATGTCGTTGTGACCGGCAATATGTTTGGCGATATTTTGTCTGACGCCGCTGCCATGCTTACCGGCTCCATCGGTATGCTGCCTTCGGCCTCGCTGAATGAAAGCGGCCAAGGTATGTATGAGCCTTGCCACGGAAGTGCGCCGGATATCGCTGGGCAAAACATTGCCAATCCGCTCGCCATGATGCTGTCGGTTGCCATGATGCTGCGCTACTCGTTGAATGAAACGGCCATGGCCGAACGCATTGAAGCCGCGGTGGGGAGCGTTCTGGATAACGGCCTGCGCACGGCGGATATCGCCGCAGAAGGAACGCGCCGTGTTTCGACGGTTGAAATGGGCGATGCGGTACTGGCGGCCTTTGCAAAAAGTTAAATGCGCTATAAAGCGTGCTAACTATTTGATATTAAAAGTGTGATGCCTCGGCCACTCAAAGAGTGGCCGACGTTATTTATAAGTTTTGTGTATAATATATGTCTCATTCTTTGCTGGAGGACTTCGCATGTTGAAAGTCGGTTTCGTAGGATGGCGTGGCATGGTGGGTTCTGTGCTGATGCAGCGCATGCAGGAAGATGGTGATTTTAATGGCATTGAGCCGGTCTTTTTCACCACCTCCCAAGTAGGCCAGCCTGGTCCCGACATCGGCGTAGACGTACCTGCGTTAAAAGATGCGTTTGCTCTTGAAGAATTGAAAGCGTTGGATGTTGTTATTACTTGCCAAGGCGGTGACTACACCAAGCAAGTTTATGGTGACTTGCGTAAAAATGGCTGGCAGGGTTACTGGATTGATGCCGCCAGCACGCTACGCATGGAGGATGAAGCTACCATCGTGCTTGACCCGGTTAACCGTAAGGTCATTGATGCGCAGCTTGCCAAAGGTGCCAAGACCTTTGTCGGCGGTAACTGCACCGTCAGCCTCATGCTGATGGGCTTGGGCGGCCTGTTTGAAGCCGATATGGTTGAGTGGATGACCTCCATGACCTATCAGGCGGCTTCCGGTTCTGGCGCCAAGCACATGCGCGAACTGCTTAATCAAATGGGTCAACTGCGCGACAGCGTTAGTAGCGAACTGGCTGACCCCTCCAGCGCGATTTTGGAAATTGACCGCAAGGTAACGGCGGCCATGCGTGGTGGCGACTTCCTGACCGATAACTTCGGCGCCCCCCTTGCCGGTAGCTTACTGCCGTGGATCGATACCAAGCTTGAAAACGGCCAGAGCCGTGAAGAGTGGAAAGGCTTTGTTGAGACCAATAAAATTCTGGGTCTTGGCGATAATCCTGTGCCGATTGATGGTCTTTGCGTGCGCATTGGTGCCATGCGCTCTCACAGCCAAGCGTTCACTATCAAGCTGAAACATGATGTGCCTCTGGATGAGATTGAAGAGCGGATCGCTCAGCATAATGAGTGGGTCAAGCTGATCCCCAACGATAAAGACGCCACCATTGCAGGTTTAACGCCTGCCGCCGCTACCGGCACATTGGATATTCCGGTGGGGCGTTTGCGTAAGCTCAACATGGGTGGTGAATACCTTTCGGCATTTAGCGTTGGTGACCAACTGCTGTGGGGCGCTGCCGAGCCGCTTAAGCGCATGCTCAAAATTTTGCGCGAACAGTAAAACAACGCAGCACGTCAGCCAAAACCGGGGCGCTTTTTGCGCGCCGGTTTTTTTGTAAGTGTTTTAAATTAAATTAAGTAACCCGCCTCCATGCGTTACCTGTGTATTTGTGTTAATTATAATTTGCGTTCTGTGTTGGTATGTACCGCACTTGCTAGCGCGGTTTCCATAAAAAAACGGATTGGGTAACGTGGCGAAAAAATATTCAAATTATCGCGTTTTCTTGAAAACGATCGCACTGCTGTCGATTGCTGGGGTGCCGTCTTTTGCGCAGGCAATTGAAGCCGGACCTGCCGAGGTGGAATCCTGGCTGGAAGCCCCGCTAAATGCCTCGTTACCGTTGCTTGACTCAAACGCCTACGCGCTAGGCGAGCTAAGCGTACAGGTTGCTGATGAGCCAGCGTTTGTCGCCTCTGGGCTTGAGTGGATGCCTTTGGCTCGCCAGGTGCATGCCGAGATTCAAGAGCAAGCGGGCAGTCGGCGCATTATCCTGCGCTCATCACAGGCGGTAACAACGCCTTGGTTGGATTTGCTACTGGTCATTGATTCGCCGGAAGGGCAGCAACAGCACGCGGTCACGTTACTTTTTGACCCGGCTGACTACGCTAATTACCCGTTGAACCAAGCGGAAGCTGACGGCGTCGCGTCAAGCTCTGGCTCGGAAATGACAGAGCCTCTTCCACGTGCCGAGGTAAGGGTGCAAGAGGGTGATACGTTGTGGCGTATTGCCTCGCGTAGTAAGCCTGAGCGCGCGAGCGTTCAGCAGATGATGCTGGCACTGGTAGCGGTGAATCCTGAGTTCTTTCCTGAAGGCAATATTAATAGCTTGCGAACGGGCCAGGCACTGCGCTTGCCCGCAGCAGGGCAAGTACAGCTACGTTCAGCCGATGAGGCGGCTCACGCTGTCCAGGTCATGGTGGCAGGCGAGCAGCGCGCCAATACAACGGTGCCTCAGAGTATTCCGGTGGACGTTGAGGTTGAGACGCCACCTGCGCCTGAGCTGGCTACTGCCCAGATAGAAGCCGAGCTGACTCGCGCCATGGCCGGGTTTGCAGAGCAGCTGGAGCAAAGCCAGGCAAGCTTACTTACGGCTAATGAAGAGCGCGAGCAGCTTCGTCTTGAACTCAGCGAACTGCGTCATAATCTCAGTCAATTCATCGAGAATAGCGTGTTGGTAGAAGCATCTCCTCCTGTGCCATTAATGGCTGAGGCGAATGCTGCGGCACAGCCAATCGCTGACGTACACGGTGCGCCATCAAGTGGTGTTTTAAGTAGTATTGAGCGTTATCGATGGCCACTCATTGCCCTTGGGCTGGTACTGCTGTTGACGGGATTAATATGGCGTAGAAAGTGGCGCGAGGCTGAAGAGCCGGTTGCTCAAGCGCATTTGACGGGCGCGTCGCTTGCCGAGCCTCAGGTGTTCAAACCATCGCCACCCGTTAGTAGTGACCTGCAAGCCTCTACACGTAAACCCGAGAGAGGCGATGCTTTTGGCGCTAGCTATGCTAAAAGTCAGGCAGCAGGTTTGGCAGGCCATGGCAGCCGACGGTATCCGCAAGAAGATGCGCTGTTATTAAAGGGCATGGACTTTAAGCGGGTTGAAGCGCCCGAGCTGACACCGTCTGAAACGCTGAAAAAAGTAAGCACGGCTCGCCCGATAGGCACAGAGTGGGAAATTGAAGAGGTAGCATTCAAGCCGCCGGGTCGGGATAATGGCTAACCTTTCAAACTTTATGACGTGGCTTGATGACCCAGTTTTACCACTTTGATGAAACCCGGCCGCTGAAAGGCCGTTTGGCAATAGGCATTGAATATGATGGCACGCGTTTTTGCGGCTTTCAGCGTTTAAAGCATGCTGCTTCTGTTCAAGGCGCCGTAGAGGATGCCTTGGCAAAAGTGGCCGGTGCCCCCGTTCAGATACATGCCAGCGGACGTACGGACTCAGGCGTTCACGCCACGCGTCAAATAGCGCACTTTGACCCACCGACTGAGCGGACTGAGAAAGCCTGGATTTTTGGTGCCAACACCAACTTGCCACGCGATGTCGCCGTACGCTGGGTGAAGCCAGTCTCGGATGATTTTCATTCCCGATTGGGAGCGCTTGGCAGGCGTTACCGTTATTTACTGCTCAATCAAATCAGTCGCCCTGTGCTTGAACGCACGAACGTAACGTGGTGCCGCGATCCTCTGGATGCAGATGCCATGCATCGCGCTGCGCAGGCTCTGGTTGGCGAGCATGACTTTTCAAGTTTTCGTGCGGCAGGCTGCCAATCCAAAACGCCATGGCGGCAAATGCATTTTGTCGAGGTGAAGCGGTTTGGTCCGCTGGTGGTCATTGATATTCAGGGCAATGCGTTTTTACATCACATGATTCGCAATATCGCTGGCGCCCTTGTCAGCGTAGGTCGTGGGGCGCAGGACGAAGGTTATATTGAACGATTGCTGGCGCTAAGGAATCGTAAGAAAGGTGATGTAACCGCTCCCGCGTGTGGGCTGCATTTTGTTGATTCAATTTACGACGAGCGGTTTGATTTGCCCATGGAGCCGGTAGGGCCTAACCTGCTCGCCTTTACCGGGGAGTGGACAGGCGAACGAGAACTGCCAGACACACCCAGAATAGCGGCGCGGCGTAAACTGACATTTGCTAAAACAACGTCTGATCCCGCTCAGGAGGCGCTAGATGAAGACGCTTAGCCCCATGCGTACGCGGGTCAAGTTCTGTGGGCTTACCCGCAGTGATGATATTAAAAAAGCCGTAATGCTGGGGGCAGATGCGCTGGGTTTTGTAATGTGGCCGAAAAGCGCGCGCAGCATTACGCTTGAGCAACTTGAAACGCTTTCGGGTGAAGTACCTGCTTTTGTTACCCGGGTAGGGTTGTTTGTTGATCAATCCGTTGACGTGATTCAGCAGTGCTTACCGTACCTGGACATGATTCAGTTCCACGGTGATGAGTCTCCTGCGTTTTGCGCACAGTTTGGACGCCCCTGGATTAAAGCGCTGCGAATGCGTGACGATATCGATTTATCTCAGGCAGCTGTTGACTATCATCAGGCACAGGCGCTGCTGCTGGACGCCTATCGGCCGGGCACGCCAGGCGGCACAGGAGAGGTCTTTGATTGGTCGAGAATCCCCGCAAAACTGGCAAAACCTGTTATCCTCGCAGGCGGGTTAACGGTTGATAATATCGCCTCTGCCGTTCACCAAGTGGCGCCTTATGCCGTTGATGTGTCGGGGGGGATTGAAGCAGCGCATGGTCGTAAAGACGTTGAAAAAATGACACTGTTTATTCAGCAAGTCGCGTTAGCCGACGCCCGTTAAACACACCGCGCAGTCTTTTTTTTATGACGCTGCGCTCTATGTCCGCTTATTCAATTGTTGCCTGTTCTGGCAATCTTGTGAGGTATCCTGTGGCTGTCTCAGCAACTGGTGGCGCTAATACTGTTTCTGAAACCGTTCCTGGAACCGTTTCTGACACGGCTTCCAAGACCAGATTCAGTGACCTGACCCGGATGCCGGATGCCCGCGGTCATTTTGGCCCTTATGGTGGCCGGTTTGTATCCGAAACATTGAGCTACGCCCTGGAAGATCTGGAGAAAATTTACGTAAGCCTGCGTGATGATCCTGCTTTTCAGGCCGAGTTTGATAGTGATCTTGCCCACTACGTAGGGCGCCCGTCGCCGCTTTATCATGCCAAGCGATGGTCCGAGATGCTCGGTGGTGCGCAAATATGGTTAAAGCGCGAAGATTTAAATCATACCGGCGCGCATAAGGTAAACAACACCATCGGCCAGGCACTGCTTGCCAAAAAAACCGGCAAACCACGGGTCATCGCTGAAACCGGTGCCGGGCAGCACGGCGTGGCGACGGCAACGGTTGCCGCGCGCCTGGGTCTTGAATGCGATGTGTATATGGGCGCTGAAGACGTGCAGCGCCAAAAGTTGAATGTCTATCGTATGCGTTTATTGGGCGCACGAGTGATTCCGGTAGAGTCGGGCACGCGCACCCTTAAAGATGCCATGAATGAAGCGCTGCGCGACTGGGTAACGAACGTTGATAACACGTTTTACATTATCGGCACGGTAGCAGGGCCACATCCATACCCTGAGCTTGTGCGCGACTTTAATGCGGTAGTGGGGCGTGAAGCACGCCGCCAGTCGCTGGAACAAATCGGCCGCTTGCCGGATGCGTTGGTCGCGTGTGTCGGTGGTGGGTCCAACGCGATTGGGCTATTTTATCCGTTTGTTGAAGACGATGCCGTCGCGATGTATGGGGTTGAGGCCGGAGGTGATGGTGTTGAGACGGGCCGTCATGCCGCTCCGCTTTCATCGAATGCCCCGCGCGGTGTGCTGCACGGAAACCGTACTTACTTGATGTCTGATGAAGCGGGGCAGGTCGCCGATACACACTCC
This sequence comes from Halomonas sp. AOP22-C1-8, assembly GCF_052378905.1. Lineage (NCBI taxonomy): Bacteria > Pseudomonadati > Pseudomonadota > Gammaproteobacteria > Oceanospirillales > Halomonadaceae > Halomonas > Halomonas sp. AOP22-C1-8. The sequence goes on from NZ_JBQSYD010000011.1 coordinate 83,628, forward strand.
ATTTCAGCCGGGCTTGATTATCCGGGCGTTGGCCCTGAGCACGCGCTTTGGAAAGACGTTGGTCGTGTTAGCTACGTCACCGCTAATGACAGCGCCGTGCTGGAAGCGTTTCGAGAACTGACGCAGATGGAGGGTATAATGCCTGCCTTGGAGTCAGCCCACGCGCTGGCGCACGCCAAGGTGCTGGCGCCTACCATGCGCCCTGACCAGCATATCATCGTTAATCTTTCAGGCCGTGGTGATAAAGATATTATGACCGTAGCCAACATTGACGGTATCGAATTTTAAGGCCCGCTTTTAAGGACAAGCATGAACCGTATCGATCAGCGCTTTTCTGAACTCAAGCAGCAGGGCCGCAAGGCTCTGATACCTTATATTACGGCGGGCGACCCGGCGCCACAGTACACCGTTGGCTTTATGCATGCGCTGGTAGAAGCGGGTGCGGATGTCATTGAACTTGGTGTGCCGTTTTCTGATCCAATGGCGGACGGCCCGGTTATTCAAAAAGCCTGTGAACGCGCCTTAAAGCAGGGCACCCGCTTGGTCGACTTGCTGGATATGGTGGCTGAATTCCGTCAGGCCGATGCCACAACCCCGGTCGTGTTAATGGGGTATCTAAATCCTATTGAGCGTATTGGCTACGAGGCCTTCGCTGAGCAGGCTGAAAAAGTGGGCGTTGATGGTGTGCTAGTGGTCGATATGCCGCCTGAAGAGGCCGATGAATTGGGTCCGCTGTTAAAAGCGCATAATTTAGCAGCAATTTTCCTTGTGGCGCCTACCACTTCACCTACGCGAGCCGCTACAATATGCGCCCAGGGTGAGGGGTACCTTTACTACGTTTCGCTAAAAGGCGTTACTGGTGCGGCAACCTTAAATGCAAGTGACGTCGCTGAACGCCTGGCACCGCTACGTGAAATGACCGACCTGCCGCTATGTGTTGGTTTCGGCATCCGCGATGGCGTAACGGCTGCTGAAGTGGCTAACGTAGCGGATGGAGTGATTGTCGGTAGTGCGTTAGTAAACCGTATTGCCGAAAATGTAGAAACGCCCGAAATTATCGCTGGTCAGCTTAGAAGCGTGCTAGCAGAGATGCGCACCGCAATGGACGCCTAACGCTGCCCCTCATCGTCTATACTGAAGTTGATTGACGACACTCATCAAGCTTGGCGCTGCCAGGCATGACGTAAAACGGAAGCCTTTTTGATATGAGCTGGTTAGACAAGATAGTGCCCTCCATGGGGCGTATCCAGCGTAAAGACCGTCGTGCCAGTGTGCCCGACGGCCTCTGGCGTAAATGTCCCAAGTGTGAAGCCGTTCTCTATCTTCCTGAGTTAGAGAAACACCATAGTGTTTGTCCGAAATGTGACCATCACTTACGGCTGACTGCGCGGAAACGCTTGGACTGGTTCCTGGATAAAGAAGGTCGTGAAGAAGTCGCGGCAGAGCTTGAACCTGTTGATCGCCTGAAATTCCGCGATTCTAAAAAGTACAAGGACCGCTTGGCGGCCGCGCAAAAGGATACCGGCGAGAAAGATGCGCTGATTGCTATGCGTGGTACGTTGGACGGTTTGCCGGTCATTGCGGTTGCTTTCGAGTTCACCTTTATGGGTGGGTCGATGGGGGCCGTAGTGGGTGAGAAGTTTGCCCGAGCGGCGACTATCGCGCTTGACGAAGGTATTCCACTGGTTTGCTTTGCGGCTTCCGGTGGTGCGCGTATGCAGGAAGCGCTTTTCTCACTGATGCAAATGGCCAAAACATCGGCGGCACTTGAGAGACTCAAGCAGGCCGGTGTGCCCTATATCTCGGTGCTTACCGATCCGGTGTTTGGGGGCGTATCCGCTTCGCTCGCCATGCTGGGCGACTTGAATATTGCTGAGCCCAACGCATTGATTGGTTTTGCTGGTCCGCGTGTTATTGAGCAGACCGTCCGCGAAACGCTGCCAGAAGGTTTCCAGCGCAGCGAGTTCCTGTTGGAGCATGGTACGGTCGATATGATTGTACATCGCCAGGAAATGCGTACCCGTGTGGGCGGCGTACTACGCAAGTTGACTCATCAGGAGGCGCTTTCGTTAGCCAGTGAATTGACGGATGATGAAGCCGTCGCTGAGCCGGTGGTTGATGAAGCACACATCGCCGATACTGACGTAACGGTTGACGAGACAGGTCCGGATTCTATTGACAAGAGCCATGAACCACACCGCAATGCCTAAGTCGTTAGCAGAGTGGCTTCAGCATCTGGAAACCCTGCACCCTGTCGGGATTGATTTAGGCTTGGAGCGTGTGTCACGTGTTGCTGAGCGTATGGGGCTATTTAAACGCCCCATTGCCAATCGCGTTGTCATTGTGGCGGGCACCAATGGTAAAGGCTCGACAGTTGCCATGGTTGACGCGGTGGCTCGCGCACATGGTTGGCATGTGGGTACGTACTCCTCGCCTCATCTATTGCGTTACAACGAGCGGGTGCGTATCAACGGCCAGGAAGCTAACGACGCGTGCCTGGTCGAGGGGTTTGAACGTGTCGAACAGGCTCGCCTGGAAGCACCGGAAATTAGCCTGACCTATTTTGAAGCGGGTACATTGTGCGCGCTCTGGTGTTTGGCACAAGCTGAACTGGATCTTGCGGTACTTGAGGTGGGCTTGGGCGGTCGCTTGGATGCCGTCAATATCATTAATGCGGATATTGCGGTCGTCACTACGATAGCCCAAGACCATGCGAGCTTTTTGGGAACCGATATTTCGCAAATCGGCCTTGAGAAAGCGGGTATATTTCGCCCATTGCGGCCAGCGGTATTGGGCAGTGAGTCGCTTCCCGGTAGCGTGGCCGATGCGGCTATTGCCTTGGCGGCGCCGGTTTACCGGTTAGGATTAGCGTTTAACCACAGTGCCGAGGAAAACAGCCATTTACCCTGGTGCTGGAGTGGGTTGACGGCAACGGGGGAGACGCTTTCTCTGGATGCGCTGCCTGATCCTGGTCTGCCTGTCGATAATGCCGCAACTGCACTACAAGCGTTGGCGCTTACGGGGCTGACGCTAACGCTAAAAGCCACGCAAAATGCATTAGCCAGTGTTAATCTGCCAGGCCGGATGCAGTGGATAGGGCAGTGGTGCCTGGATGTGGGGCATAATCCTCATGCGGCGACCTATGTTGCTCGCCATTTGCCAGTACCGCCTGATACAGGACGGCAGTGGGCAGTGATAGGTATGCTCAATGATAAAGACGTTGATGGTGTTATTGCGGCGTTAGCACCGCGTATTACTGACTGGGTCTGTGTAACGCTTGATGGCGAGCGCGGCCACACGGCCAATGAACTCGCTGAGCGTATTAAAGCCCATGGTGGCTGTGTGCGGCTTTGTGCAGACTCGCCTGAAGCCGGTGTTGATGCCATGGCTGAGATGCTCACTGACAAGGATCGCATTTTGGTAACGGGTTCCTTTTTTACCGTCGCCGCTCTGTTAGCTCGATCACTGCCACAAGCCAGCCGTTCTTAAGGCGTAGTCCCGCTAGAGGGAGATGATATGAAATATGGTAAAACAGAGCGCATTAGCGGTGTTGTGATTCTGCTTGCGCTACTCGCAATCGTTGTCCCTTGGCTGATGAGTGACCCGGCGCCGCGTGAGGAGCGACAGCAACCAACGTTCATTATTGAACAGCCCATAGAAACGGCGCGCCATGATGTAGACGCTCCCCAAATGCCCTCTACCATTAACCCTCAGCCATCTTCAAATGTGGCAAGCAATGATGGGGTTAATGCACCGATAGATGCATCTCCGAGATTACCTGATACTTCTCAAATTGATGCGCCCAGTGAAACGGAAACTGTCGCACAAGCGCCTACGTCATCTTCAAACACTGACGCTCCCCAAAATGACCCCATTGCCGACCTGGTAGCCTCGAATAGCACGTCGACATCCAGCAGCCAAAGCGCTGCAGGTTCTTCAAGTGCTAATTCTTCAAGTACAGGTTCTTCAAGTACAGGCTCTTCTAGTTCAGGTTCATCAGGGGCGGGTTCATCGAGTGCTGGACCAGCGTCTACACAGCAAGGTGGGTGGGCGGTTCAGGTGGGTAGTTTTGGCGATGCCGCGAATGCTCAGCGACTAGGTAGCCAGCTTACAGGCGAAGGATTTAGTGTTTTCCAACGCCAGCGCGACAATAACTTGACCACAGTGCTCGTGGGGCCTTACGCATCATCAGAGGATGGCGAAGCGGCGATGGCCTTAATTAAACAGCGCGCAAACGTGCAAGGTCTGTTAGTGCGAGTAAGAGATTAAACGATGGCGCTAACGTGGATTGATGCTGTATTTCTTGCCGTGCTGGCGCTTTCGATGCTGGCCGGCTTTGTCCGTGGTTTTGTTAGAGAAGCGTTAGGGCTTGGGGCATGGGTGGTTGCGTTAATGGTCGCCCGCGTATTGGCAGAGCCGGTCGCCGAGTTAATGAGCGGGTTTATCGAAAGTTTTGACGCTCGACTTGTATTGGCCTTTGCACTGGTTATTTTTGCGGTGATCTTGCTTTGCGGCATTGTTATTCGCTTGGTGCATGCGGCCATTGTATGGGTAGGCATGGGGCTTTTGAACCGTTTTGCGGGAGCTGTGTTTGGTATCGCGCGTGGCACGATCATCTTGCTGGTGGCCACGGTCGTTATTACGCTCACGCCGCTTGCCGAGCTTCAGGCATGGCAGCAAGCCTCGTTACGGCCCACCTTTATCGAGTTGCGCGATTGGGCGGTTAGTCAGTTGGATCAGTGGGAGCGTGAGCTGCCAGAAGCGCCCGCCTCTTTACGCGATATATCACTGCCTGAGATTCGCCCGCATGGCAGTTTTGCGCCGCAGCCCATGGATAGTCAATAACGCCTAACAGCGTGTTTTGCGCTTGCCTAACCGCTTGACGGGTACCGGTTAAACGCAAACGTATTAAAATGAGTTTTAAGAACGTACGGGCTTGTTTTGGCAAGCCATGGCACTAAAGCGAGGTAACTTGAATGTGCGGTATAGTGGGCCTTCTGGCCAAGCAGGCGGTAAATCAGGGAATCTACGATGCCCTGACCGTACTTCAGCATCGCGGCCAGGACGCTGCCGGTATGATGACTTGGAGCGAGGGACGCTTCTTACTGCGCAAGAGCAATGGGCTAGTGCGCGACGTCTTCCACACTCGCCATATGGCTCGCCTTAAGGGCAACCTGGGTATTGGTCACGTACGTTATCCTACCGCTGGTTCATCCAGCGAAGCGGAATCTCAGCCGTTTTATGTCAACTCGCCTTACGGTATTGCGTTGGCCCATAACGGTAACCTGACCAACTCTGAGCAGTTGAAGCAGGAGCTTTTCTCAACCGATTTACGGCATATCAATACCAGCTCCGACTCTGAAGTGTTGCTTAACGTGTTTGCCCATGAGCTGGGTAAGCAAGGCCTGCATCTGGAAGCGGAAGATATTTTTGATGCGGTACGTAGAGTGCACCGGCGCTGCAAAGGCGGCTACGCGGCGGTCGCGATCATTAACGGTTTTGGTATGGTGGCATTTCGTGATCCTCACGGCATTCGTCCAGTGGTGTTTGGTACTCGCCAAACGGACGAAGGGCAGGATGTCATGATTGCGTCTGAGTCGGTCGCGCTAGACGTGGGCGGCTTTGAGCTTGAGCGTGACCTGTCACCCGGCGAAGCGATATTTGTGGATATGCAGGGCCAGTGTCATACGCAAGTATGTGCTGACCGCCCGGAACTGCGCTCGTGTATTTTCGAGCATGTATATCTGGCACGCCCTGACTCCATTCTAGACGGTGCCTACGTCTATGGCACGCGCATGCAAATGGGGCGCAAGCTGGGCGACCGAATCCTGAACGAATGGCCTGATCACGATATTGATGTTGTGATCCCCATTCCGGATACGTCCCGTACCTCCGCGCTGGAAATGGCCCAGCACCTTGGGGTGACGTATCGCGAAGGCTTTATGAAGAACCGCTATATTGGCCGTACGTTTATCATGCCTGGCCAAACGCAGCGTAAGAAATCGGTACGCCAAAAACTCAACGCCATCGACATTGAGTTCAAAGGCAAGAACGTGCTGCTGGTGGATGACTCGATTGTACGTGGTACGACCTGTAAGCAGATTATTCAGATGGCCCGAGATGCGGGTGCACGTAAGGTTTACTTTGCCTCCGCTGCGCCGCCTGTGCGCTACCCTAATGTGTACGGTATCGACATGCCTGCGGCGGTGGAGTTAATTGCCCATGGCCGCACTGAAGATGAAGTAGGCGAGCTGATTGGCGCTGACCGAATTTTCTACCAGGATCTGGAAGACCTGAAAGATGCCTGCCGCGAAGTAAACCCGGAAATGGAAGCCTTCGACTGCTCGGTCTTTGATGGCAAGTATGTTACGGGGGATATCGATGACGCGTATCTGGCCGTGCTTGAAGCCAGCCGGAACGATGCCGCGAAAGATCAAAGTGCGGGTGATCATGCGCTGGTCGATATGCACAATCAGGATGATGACCTCGACGACTAACGACAGGTCACTGATGCTTACTGAAAATAAGGGGGACGTCCATGCATAATGACAGCCAACAGGATGAGTGGTCGTTAGAGACGCTGGCGATCCGTGCAGGCCATCATCGCACCTTCGAGCAAGAGCATGCGGAGCCTATTTTTCCGACCTCTAGCTTTGTCTATGAAAGCGCTGCGGAAGCAGCGCGTAAGTTTGGTGGGCAAGAGCTTGGCAACGTTTATTCGCGTTTTACGAACCCCACTGTACATACTTTCGAGCGCCGCTTGGCAGCACTTGAAGGTGGGGAGCGCTGCGTGGCAACAAGCTCGGGTATGTCGGCCATTTTATCGACGGCGCTTGCGTTATTGTCTGCCGGCGATGAAATCGTGGCATCGCGTTCGCTCTTTGGCTCGACCGTCAGCCTGTTCGATAAGTACCTGGGCAAGTTTGGCATCACCACCCGCTATGTTGAACTCTCTAATGTAGAAGCGTGGGAAGCGGCTATTACGCCCAAAACGCGGCTCCTGTTCGCAGAAACGCCCTCAAACCCGCTTTCCGAGATTGCCGATATCCCGGCGCTTGCTGCCATAGCAAAACGTAATAATGCCCTTTTGGCCATTGATAACTGCTTTTTGACACCTGCGCTGCAGCAGCCTCTTGCGTTGGGTGCCGACCTCGTCATCCACTCCGCGACCAAGTACCTGGACGGCCAAGGGCGGGCCATCGGTGGTGCTGTCGTGGGTAAGCATGATGTACTGGAAGAAGTCTTCGGTGTGGTTCGTACCTGCGGCCCTTGTCTCAGTCCCTTTAATGCCTGGATATTTACCAAAGGGCTAGAAACACTCTCGCTACGAATGAAAGCTCATTGTGAAAATGCGCTCACGCTGGCGCGCTGGCTGGAACAACATCCCGCAGTAAGTCACGTGCATTACAGCGGTTTGGAAGCGCATCCGCAGCATACGCTTGCCAAGCAGCAACAGAAGGGCTTTGGCGCTGTGCTTGGATTTGAGGTTGTTAATGGGCAGGAGGGCGCTTGGCAGGTGATTGATGCGACTCGTCTATTATCCATCACCGGTAACCTGGGGGATGTGAAAACGACGATCACTCATCCCGCGACGACCACGCATGGACGCTTATCCGATGCGCAAAAAGAGGCAGCGGGCATTGTTCCTGGGTTGATTCGTGTGGCGGTGGGACTGGAAAGCCAGCAGGACATTCAACGTGATTTAGCGCGTGGCCTCGATGTGCTAGCAGCGGAATAAGACTGGCAATATAAGCTCTGTTTTATCGTTAGGCTTGCTTTATTGGCATAAAAAAACCCCACGTGTGTGGGGTTTTTTGCGACAGATCTGCTTTCTAGAAGCTGTCAGTATTGCCTGCCTTACGAGTTAAGGCTGTGCAGGTCATTACCTTTAATTGTCCGGTCTGCTACTGTTTGCTGGCTTTCGTCGAAAGAGGCATCAAGTACCTCGTTTTGAGCCTGGCCGCCATTGATCGCAGGTAAGTCCGATGGGGACATGGTGAGGTCTTCCTGGCTGTAATGGGCAGTCGATGTTGGAATCATCACGGTGTTCAGTTTCTCTGAACCACGCTCAGCCAGTGCAGCTGCTGAAAAGGTAGTGGCAGATAAAGCGACGGCAATAGCGGCGACAGTGGTAAATTTTTTCATGATATAAACCTCATTAGTGTGTGGTTGTTCTCCCATGCATGGTGTGCTTTTTGCCAAGTCACTCGAGAACATGACGATATTGTAAGCCTGCGAACTAGATAATAAAATTGATTAAAAGTACGCGAAACATTCTAAAAAATTGAATTAATTTCAATAACATTACCGGGAGTGTTTTTTTCTTGTTTTTTTCAATGCTCCTTGCATCTGTTTTTTAAATTCTCCACACCTATCAGTAGGTACCGCTTACTGGTTGCTGATTGTGCGGTCCATGAAAGCTGTTAGCATGTTAATCAATGGTTTTTACGAATGCTGTATTCTGCTTTTTTCAGCAGTCTTTTAAAGCGCCAGCCGGTATGCTCCTGATATTCATAGCGGTAGCCGCGCAAGAGTCGCTCTTTCGGCGGCTTGAGAAACCGAAGGTCGTTTTGATATTTGATGATAGTGTTCAGCTGAGTGCTTTGGTGGGGGCTCTGCTGTGATTAACGGGCGCTCTCGCACTGTCTTGACTTCGATAAGAGCAGGCCTGCGATAGCCATGAGCGAAATGCCAACACTTGGGCATGTTTGACAGGAAGTCGAGTCAGCATAGCGTTTGTTTGGTAGTAACGAGGAAGAAAATAATGTGGCGGAACACGCAGCGCACTTGGGGTCTCGTGAGTATTCTGTTTCATTGGCTTAGCGCCATAGCAATTATTGGCCTGTTTATATTGGGCTGGTGGATGACGGGGCTTGGCTACTACGATAGCTGGTACAATCAGGGGCCATGGGTGCATCGCTCGATTGGCATGTTACTGTTGATAGCCACGGTTGCACGCATAGCGTGGCGCTTGCTGCAGCCGACGCCGGCAGGTGAAGGCAGCCGCTTCGAAGTCCTGGCAGCCCATCTGGGCCATATCGCGCTCTACATCGTTTTGCTTCTTGTCATGCTTAGCGGTTATATGATTTCTACGGCTAATGGCCGGGGTATTAGCGTTTTCGGTTGGTTTGATGTGCCTGCATTACTGCATGGCCTTCCTAATCAAGCCAGCATCGCCGGTGATATTCATTGGTACAGCGCATTAACATTGGTAGTTTTGGCTGCAGGACATGCGTTAGCCGCATTTAAACATCACTGGGTTGATCGACACGCTACACTGGTGCGTATGGTTAATCCGGTGCGCCGATCTGAGCATTCATAAGCGATAAATGCTAATACATAAGTACTAATTGAAAAGTACTCATTAAAAAGTACTCATTAAAAAGTACTCATTAAAAAGTACTTCGAGCTTGGTGAGCAAACTCGTAAATACTGGCTGGAATCGCGTTTTCAAGCATGGAGAAAATAAAAAATTCTCTGTGTCTACTAAGGAAAGAGAGGAGATAACCATGATGTTGAAGAAAAGTGTTGTTGCATCTGCTATTGCCGCGGCTGCATTGGTGCCATTAAGCCAGGCTCAGGCAGCTGATTATAACGTTGATACCGAAGGCCAGCACGCTTTCGTACAGTTTAAAATTAGCCATCTTGGTATGTCTTATATTCTGGGTAGTTTTGAAGAATTTGATGGCCAACTCTCTTACGACGAAGACGATGCAGACGCTTCTGCTGTTGAGTTTGAGGTTCAGGTGAATAGCTTGAACTCTAACCATGCTGAGCGTGACCGTCACATTCTGAGCAGTGATTTCCTGAATGCAAGCGAATATCCAACCGCTTCATTTGTCTCGACGAGCTTTGAATCAACAGGCGACAACGAAGGTGTTGTGACGGGTGATTTAACGTTACACGGTGAGACGCAAGAAATTGAAATGCCTGTTACGTTAATCGGTCAGGGTGAAGATCCATGGGGTAATTACCGTGCCGGTTTTGAAGGCAGCACAATGCTTAATCTGGGCGATTATGGTATCGATCTGAGCGATTTCCCCGAGCCCATGCACGAGCTAGAGCTTTATGTGACGTTTGAAGGTATCCGTCAGTAAGTCATCCGTGTTAAAAAGCGCCATCGCCCCAAGGGGCGATGGCGCTTTTGGTTATAAACATTGCAAATGAAGGAGTTACCGGTTTGAGCACTGTATTGAGTCAGCGCAAGTTGGCAATAACTCTATGGCGCCAAACCTGGCCAATGGCCATCGGGGTACTGGCGTTATTGGGTTTTCAGCTTGTTGATAGTGCTTTTGTCGCTCGCCTTGGCACTGCACCTTTGGCAGCGCAATCGTTTACCTTTCCACTCTCCTTCTTAATTATTGGGATCCAAGTGGGGATGGGCATTGCCATTGCGGCGCTTATTTCGCGGGCCTTGGGAGCTGATGAGCATGCGAGAGCAAAGCGCTTAACCAGCCTGGTACTGCTTGCTGGGGGAGCCGTGATTGGTGTGCTGGGTATAGGCTTATGGCTTTTCCATGAGCCTGTTTTTCGTCTGTTAGGCGCAGATAACACGGCACTTTCTTACATCCGTATTTATTGGGGGCCGCAACTTTTTTCAGCATGGCTGGGTGCGGTGCTTTATTTTATCTATAGCGTATTTCGTGCCCACGGCAATACCAAGCTACCGGGTAAAATGATGGTGCTTAGTAGTGTAGCCAACCTGGTGCTCGATCCACTGCTGATCTTTGGTGTTGGCTCCTGGGAGGGCTTGGGGTTGCCAGGGGCTGCCTGGGCAACGTGTATCGCATTCGCTTTGGGGTTAGTGATTACGTGCCAGGCGCTGATACGTAAGCAATGGGTGTCTAACGTTGGACTCTTGGATGAGGCCAAACACTCCTGGCGCCCTTATGTAGGCATTGCCGCTCCCGCGATGGTGAGCCAATTGATGCCACCTCTTGCCAGCATGTTAACCATTGCCGTTGTCGCTGGGCTTGGCGATACCCAAGTAGCAGCGTGGGGGCTGGCAAGCCGCCTGGAAACGCTTTCGCTGATGGTCATACTGGCGATGACCATGTCGCTTCCGCCTTGGTTGGGACGCTGTTATGGGGCCGGGGATTGGGGGCAAATTCAGCAGTTAATACGCTTGGCGCTTAAAGTGGCTGTTATATGGCAGCTAGGTCTTGGCGTGATACTTGCCTTGGGTGCGCCTTGGCTCGCGATGGTTCTGGCGGGAACGCCTAACGTGCAAAGCGAGCTCACACTACTGATTCGCTTCTTGCTGCCAAGTTATGCTGCGCTAGGGGTATGTATGTTGGTGGTATCGGCGGGAAATGCGTTGGGCTGGCCGCTGCGCGCCATGCTGCTTTCCAGTGCGCGCCTCTTTGTCTGCTACTTGCCTTGCCTGTGGGTAGGCTCTCTGCTCTTTGGCTGGTGGGGCTTGGCGGCAGGGGCAGCGATAGGAAATTTGTTATCGGGTTTAACTGCGTGGGTCGTATTGGTACGTATATTATCCCGCCCGCAACGGCAGGCGGGATACAACGCCTAAAGTAATTAATAAATGGGGTAATTAACACATAGTCAATTAACGCTTGTGTGGCGCTTGCTGGAATGAGAAATAGGCAAATAGCAGCGCCATTGCCAAGTAGCCGAGCACAAATTGTGGCGCGGCGTTCAATGCAAGTTGAGGCGCGTGCATTAAACCGACAAATGAAAAGCCTGCTGCAATCAAGGCAAATACGGCAGCGCGGCGAAACTGATGATCAATCACCGATACCGTCATTGCGCCCAACAAAATAGCCATAAACATGGCGCCTTGGCCCATCACCACAATGGCACTGGAAATATCGCTCACCACTTCGCCTGCGCCACGGCTAAAGCGTGTCATTATATAGTTAGCAAAGTAGGGCAGCATGGCGAGTGCAACGGCGGGATAATAGCGCGTATCGTTGGCCTGGAATGCCGTGGCAATCATCGACATGCCCACAAAGACTAATATGGGCGCTACCACGGAGACGGGAATAATGGCTGCCAGGGCGGCAATTAATCCTGTCATGGTGGCCAGCGCATAAACAGCACCGTTCAATAAGCTGTAACCGCGCCCGGCGCCCATCCACTTTGCGCCTACCGTGGCGATATACACGGTAGTAGGAAAAACGCCGCCAAATAGTGCGCCGATCATGGTACCTACGCCGTCAACCGCCTGACATTCGCGGACGTCGTATTTGTCGCCAGCTGCCTCCATCGCTTCAACGTTGTTCATGGTCTCAATGGCGTTATAAAGCGTAATAGGAAGAACAACGGTTAGAACAGCGAGCATACCGGTAAATAGTAAACCTAAACCTTCAAACCAGGCCAAATTGGGAAGCAGCGGGTAAAAGCCCAGGTGCGTAAATGCATCGCTGAAGCGCTCACTGCCGGCATCGCCAATCAAGTAAGCCATCGCCGTGCCGACAATAATCGCGAACAGCGAGGTAGGTAGCTTAAAGGGCATGCTGACCCGGGCTACCAGGCCAACGATAATAATAGCCAGCACGAGAAGGCCAATAACCGGTACTTCCAGTGTTTTAAACAGCATCTCACCGGCAATAAACGTGAGAGCTACCCCCGCGACAGCCCCCAGCATGGCAGCCCGTGGCAGATGATACTGCACCCATCGGCCAATCAGGCTAATCGCCGCTTCAATAGCGCCACTAATAAAGCAGGCAGCCACCGCAACCTTCCAGGCCAACTCGGTATCACCGGTCAGTTGCTTGGCGGGTAACAGTACGCCAAATAAAAATACAAACATAACCGGAGTAGAAATGCCGTATGAAAGGGCGGTAACGTCGGTACGGTTCTCTTTCCTGGCTAAGCGTGCAGCGCTCCAGGCGTAATAGAAATTGCCGACCATAACGGCAACGGCCGCTCCTGGCAGCACCTGACCATAGACGATCGAGGCAGGGAAGCCCATGCCCAGCATGGTAATCGCGATAACGATAAAGTTGGCGATATTATTTTGGAAGAGAGCAAAGAAGGCATCGGTGTCTTCTTTTTTATACCAAGGGTAGTGTGTGCTGGCTGCCGCCATGGAAAGCCTCGTTAATAAAAGAGTTTAACAGTGCAAACCGTTAGGCAGATAGACCCAGGTGGGGTTGACTGATCGGTCAGGTTGGCGCTGAACAGGACGCCGCACGGGCGGCCTTGGCTCTGGCGGCAAGCGCGCAATTGTACACAACAATACAACCATTCCCAAGATACAAAAACGCCCAGGCAAAGCCTGGGCGCTGAGTAAAGCGTTAGGCAATGCGGTTAGTCGTTAACCGCTGCAATTGCTTTGGCAAGGTAAGGGAGATTTTCATGAGAGAAGCCCGCAACGTTGGCGCGTCCAGAGCGGACCATGTAAATGCCAAACTCATCGCGTAAGCGATCTACCTGGTCAGGCGTTAGCCCGGTGTAGGAGAACATGCCGCGCTGTTCAGCAACACAAGCATATTTCTGATCCAGGCCGTAGGGTTTCAGGGCTTCCACAAAATCACGGCGCAGCGTATTAATACGGTCACGCATTTCGGTGAGTTCTTCACGCCACATTGTGGTCAGTTCGGCATCGTTTAAAATTTCGCTTACGATGGCGCCGCCGTGAGCAGGCGGGTTGGAGTAGTTTTCCCGAGCCACAATGGCCACCTGAGAACGCACATTCTCCATCTGCTCCGCGTCTTTAGCGACCATGATAAGGCAGCCAGTGCGCTCGCAGTAGATACCGAAATTCTTCGAGCAGGAGCTGGTGATAATCACTTCGTCCAGCTGTTCGGCTAGTAGGCGTACGCCATAGGCATCTTCATCAAGCCCTTCACCAAACCCTTGGTAGGCGAAGTCAACGAGTGGTAGGAGCTTACGTTCACGTAGAACGACCAGCACTTCCTGCCACTGCTCTTGGGATAGATCAAAACCGGTCGGGTTATGGCAGCAGGCATGCAGCACCACGACGTCGCCTTCAGGAATTTTTTTCAGCGCGGCCAGCATGCCTGAAAAATCGAGGCGGTTATCAGCATCTACATACGGATATTTATGCAGCGCTATGCCCGCAGACGTAAAAATACCGTGGTGATTGGGCCACGTCGGGTCGCTTACCCAAATACCTTTATGGGGTAGCTGAGTCGCAATAAAGTCAGCCGCTAAGCGTAACGCACCGGTACCGCCGGGGGATTGAGTAGCGCTGGCGCGTTTGGCTTCCAGTACGGGGGAGTCGCTACCCAGCACCATGGGCAATACGACATTGCTGTAGGCGGGCGCCCCGTGCGAACCGATATAGGTTTTGGTGGTTTCATTCTTGAGCAGGCGAGCTTCAGCTTCTTTGACAGCGCGCATTACCGGTGTAGTACCCTTTGAATCGCGGTACACCCCTACGCCCAAATCAACCTTTTGCGGATTGGTATCTTTTTTGAAAGCTTCGATCAGCCCGAGAATGGCATCTCCAGGGACTCGCTCAATATGCTCAAACATTTACTCAGCTACCTCGTCGGTTCTGGCGGCAAGAATGAAATCATTAAGATGCAGGCCATTAATACGATGTGTCCACCACATTACGGTGGTTTTACCCCATTCGGTGATTAACATGGGGTGGTGTCCGGCCTGCTCTGCTATCTCGCCAACACGCTGGGTAAATGTCAGCGCCTTGGCAAAGTCATAAAACGAAAAGCTTCGTGACAGCTTTATGATGCCATCGTGCTCGACAATCCGCCACTCCGGTAATTGCTCAAGATAAGCCTGACACTCGCTTTTATCTAGCGGCGGGGTATCTTTCGAGCAGGGTTCACAGATGGTTTGTGCAAGCCTGAGCATATACATTCCCTCATAAAATCGACGTAGCGCTAGTCATGAAAGTAGGCAAACGCAATCACGACCAACGTCCTTGGCGCTATAAAGCGCTTTATCAGTACGCTCAATTAGGCTGGTTAAAGGTTCACCATAGCGATATTCCGCGACACCGATGCTCAGTGTGACTTCACCCACACCGACACCAAAATCGTGCTGGGAAATGGCTTCACGCAATCGATCGGCAAGCTTATGGCATTGTTGCAGCGGGGTGAGCGGTAACACTGCCATAAACTCTTCTCCGCCTAGGCGCGCCACCATGTCTTCACAACGCAAAAGGCGTGTCATCTCTGTGGCCAGCTGCTTTAGTACGCTATCCCCTTTCAGATGCCCCCAGCGATCATTGAGCAGTTTAAAGTGGTCAATATCGATCATCATGATCGATAGTGGTGTGCAGTGACGTGCACTTAATGATGCTAAGTGAGATAAATGCATCATTAATTTACGCCGATTGGGGAGGCCTGTAAGGGTGTCGGTGTCGCAGAGTTTCCTTAGCCGTTGCTCTTCAAATACTTGCTCGGTAATGTCCATCATAACGCCTGTCCAGCGTACGCCATTAACAGCGGCTTCTGGATTGGCGCAGACTGCAATCCAACGCGATTTTTCGTTAGGGGTCGGTAGTTTAAAGCGTGTGGTCAGTGGTTTCATCCAGCGTGCCGAACGCTCAATAGCCGACATGACCTTCGGAAATTCGCATCCCGTTAAGTATTCAAGTAATTCGCCTGCATCGTTAGCCAGTTGGATGCGATCAATATGGTTGAGTAAATCGCCCCCACCCTCAAGGTAGGGGAATTTCATATGGCCCGAGGTTGAGCGATAAAATTGAAAAATCACGCCAGGTATCATTGGAATGATAATGTTTGCACTCAAGCGTTCGGGGTGGTCATTAACGGACATGCACGATGCTCCAAAACGACTGCCAGCAGTTACTTATGAAGTTTAGCCTTGTTTGGGTAGTGGGGTTGTAAGCTATTGCTGACAAATCAGCACTCCATCTATGCTAAAATATTATTAGTAAATAACTTTTATGAATTAAAAGTGATGTTATAAGTGTAATGATGTATTAAATCGTAAATTTAATTAAATAGTATTTTTCTATATGTGTGCTTGGGTGTTCTTTTGTTAGTGACTCTGTTGTGGTTTTGGTCGCATTTGAGCGCGTAAACACCGTACAACTATGAATTTTGTCAGGAGGTGGAATGAGTGGTTTTGTTAGCCTGGTGGGCGCAGGTCCTGGCGATGCAGAGTTATTAACCTTAAAAGCCTACAAGCGCCTTCAGCAAGCAGATGTCGTGCTTTACGACCGCTTGGTTAGTAGCGCTATTTTGGCGCTACTGCCGAGCAATACGCAGCGCTTCTATGTTGGAAAGGTCCGGTCGCAGCATAGCGTTCCTCAACAGGAGATTAATCAACGCTTGGTCGACTGGGCCATTGAGGGCAAAAGCGTCGTAAGGCTTAAAGGCGGTGACCCGTTCATCTTTGGTCGCGGCGGTGAAGAGCTGGAGGCGCTAATCACTCATGGAGTAGCGGTGGAGGTTATTCCCGGTATCACCGCCGCCTCAGGATGCTCCGCTTATGCTGGCATTCCGCTTACCCACCGTGATCATGCACAGGCTGTCCATTTTGTGACGGGGCATTGGGCGGATGATGAACAGGCAGTGGAGTGGGAAGCGTTAGCAAAACCAAACCAAACACTGGTTTTCTATATGGGGCTAAACAGCGTTGGTGTGATTAGCCAAAAGTTGATGGCGTATGGGATGTCGCGTGATACGCCTCTGGCGTTGATTGAGCAAGGGACGATGGCTGAACAGCAAATCCATGCGGGAACATTGGCATCGCTGCCTGAGGCCTTGACGACAGGTGGTATTCAATCACCGGCGCTTTTAATTATTGGTAGTGTGGTTTCACTGCACACAAAGCTTGCGTGGTTCAAAAATGCGCATCCAAGCGAAGCTCCCGCTCATAATGATCTACAGTAGAAGGTGGGCTTGGCTAGGGTCTGTCTGAAAAGTCGACGAGCGAAGACAAGACAAGGCAAAAATTGGCGAAAAAACGGAGTTTACATGTGTAAATGAGTATTTTGAGCCAATTTTTAACGCCGTATTGTCGAGCGCAGACACTTTTCAGACAGAGCCTAATGCATTGAATCTGCTAGTGGACTGGCTAGATGCCATTTGCTGTGTATGCTTGTAATGGACGATATGCGCTAAACGCATCATTAACGCTGCTGATATCGGTAGCCTGGTAGAGAGAGGGACGCAGAATGTCAGAAGAAAACCATTCGGATCATCAGACGCCTGCGAGCAGGCTGGATGCCAAAACACTATTTAAAGATAACCGAGTCAGGGCTATCGCGGGTATCGCCGCCATTGCCGTTATTTGGGCGATCATGGCGCAGTCCAACGCAGGCACTCATAAAGAGCGTGTTGAAGCGCTTGAAGGGCAACTGGCAAGTGCTGAACAGGACAACCGTCGTTATAGCCGTCGTATCCAGGAAATAGATCAGGCAGAAACCAATTTAGCGGACATGCAGGAAGAGGTGGCGCAGCTTGAAGAGCAGCGTAATGAAGCCAGTTCTGCATTGGAAAGCGCACAGAATGACGTGGCTACTATTCAGACGCGCCTTGAAGCATTAGAAACTCAACGAGATGAACTTCAAAATGAAGTGGATGCTTTAAACCAGGAGCTGGAAAACGCCCAGGGTGATATGCAGTCACTACGCGATGAGCGCGATGAAATCACAACGACCCGTGATAATGCTGAAGCGACACTTCAGCAGATAGAAGAAGCCCAGCAGAGCGCTGATGAAGCGCGGCAAGAGGCTGAAACCGCACGCCAACAGGCTGAAGAGCAGCGTCAGCAAGCGGTTGAAGCACTAAGTAGCGCTGAAGATGATTTTGCTGAACTTGAAGAGCAGAGCCGTCAAGCTAGTGAAGCGCTCTCTGGCCTTGAGGAGCAGGTAGCTTCGGCACAAAGTGAACTGGATGAGTTGGAAAATACCCGTGACTCCCTCACCTCTGAGCGTGATGAGCTTCAAAACGAAGTCGATTCATTGGTCGAGCTTCGTGAAGAGGAGTCGCAGAGCCTGGAACAGGTGCGTGGCGAAATGGAAGACTTGATGGTTGCGCTTGATCTTGGTCGTAATGAAGTTGCTAACATTAATAGCGATATTGAAGCGCGTGAAGAAACCTTATCTCAACTGGAGTCTCAGCTAAGTGGTTGGCGAGACGAGCTTTCTTCCCTTGATCAGCGTTTAGGTAGCGCCGATGATGCAGCAAATGACGCTTCATCTGAGGGCGGCGCAACGGATCAGGCACCTGCAAACGAAAGCGATAACAACCAGTCACAGAGCCAACAGCAAAGTAATAATTAAGCGTATTCGTCTGAATCAACCAGACGAATTGACAGGCGGATGTTGGTAGCCCCAGCATCCGTTTTTGTTGTGCGCCAGGCATGGCGCGTAGCGCCTTGATAGGCGCTGTTCCTGGGGGTGGTGCCTCAGGATGACTTGGGGGTGAAAGTCCCCTGCACGCCCGGCAAGGGGAAGTGCTAGCCGACGGCAAGGGTGTCTCCCGCGAGGGAGAATCTGAAGGAAACCCGAGGCAAAACGCTGGCCTGACGAACAGGAAGCGGATACGAGGCGTCATGGCGGGGTGAGGTGGCAATGATCACTAAAGCCCAATACTTGTACGGAACGCCATGATGTAAATCCGACAGGCATAAGCGGGAAGGTCGCGCGTCTTACCCTGGGAGGTCTGGTGGTCTGCCACAGTGCTACCGGCGTCGAGAGGCGACGGGATAGATCACCAGACGTCAGCAGAGGCCATAGTAAGTGCCGGTTCACCACGGCGCCAAGGGCCGAACATGAAGAACCGCGAGTAGGCGATAACGTCTCGAGGATCGATCATGAAGACAGAAACCGACGCTAATACCGTCACTCACCCAGAGGGGCAGGAGCAGAACTCCGCGCCCCGGCCGGTGAGCGTCGAGACGATCCCGGCGTCGCTATCGTGGACGAAAGCGGAGCCAACCACGCTCATGGAACGGGTCGTTGACCCGGAGAACATGGCGCGAGCTTACCGTCGGGTGGTCACCAACAAAGGCGCACCGGGTGTCGATGGCATGACGGTGCATCAACTGGCTGACCACCTGAAGCAGTACTGGCCAACGCTGCGCGAGCGGCTATTGGCCGATGAGTATCACCCCAGCCAGATCCGAGCCGCCACTATCCCCAAACCTAAAGGGGGAGAGCGGCAACTCGGCATCCCCACGGTCACCGACCGGCTCATCCAGCAAGCACTGTCGCAAGCGCTCATGCCGATCTTCGACCCGACCTTCTCCGAGTCGAGTTACGGCTACCGCCCCAAGCGCAGTGCCAGGCAGGCCGTATCGGCCATGAAGGCCCACGTCACCGCCGGCCACCGCTGGGTGGTCGACCTTGACCTGGAGGCTTTCTTCGACCGAGTGAACCACGACCTGCTGATGGCACGGGTCGCGCGGCACGTTGACGACAAGCGCGTGCGGCGTCTGATCCGCCGCTATCTGGAGGTGGGTATGTTCCAGCATGGCTTGCCCACGCAGAGGCGGCAGGGAACCCCCCAAGGCGGACCCCTCAGCCCGCTACTGGCGAACATCCTGCTGGACGACATGGACAAGGGACTGGAACGTCGAGGTCACCGCTTCTGCCGCTACGCCGACGATGTACAAATCTATGTACGGAGCCGACGAGCAGGCGAGCGGGTCATGGGCAGCTTGAGTGAGTATCTCGAGAGCTCACTTCGGCTGACGGTCAATCGCCGTAAAAGTGCGGTGGACCGGCCATGGCGACGCGGCTACCTGGGCTACAGCCTCACTCGGCACAAGCAGTCGAAACTGACGCTCGCCAAGGCCAGCCTGACGCGCATGATGCAGCGTGTCCGTGAGATCCTGAAACGTGGCAGGGGGCGCAACATCCAGCGGACAATCGAAGGGTTGAGGCCAGTCCTGCGAGGATGGGCCCATTACTTCAGCCTTGTTGATGTGAAACGCCCCTTGGAAGCGCTGGATCAATGGATACGACGGCGCTTGCGCGGTCTGATCTGGCGGCAATGGAAGCGCCCGGCGACCCGGCGTCGGAAACTCCGAGGCCTGGGTCTGGACGCGTACCGTGCTTGGAAATCGGCGGGCAATGGGCGAGGGCCCTGGTGGAACGCCGGAGCCTCGCACATGAATGAGGCCCTGCCGAGAAAGTGGTTTTACGATCTGGGCCTGATCTCGATACTCGATACGGTAAGATGGCTCAAACGTTGTTCATGAACCGCCGTGGTACGGAACCGTATGCCCGGTGGTGTGAGAGGACAGGGGAGGCGACTCTCCTTCCTACTCGATTGTTGGTTTATGAATACGTGGCCACAGAGTATCATTTGGCACAACGTAAATAGTTTTTGCCTGGATTATAGGAGCGCGACTAATGGACGGCGTTAAACATATTGTCGCAGTGGCCTCGGGAAAAGGTGGGGTTGGTAAATCGACCGTCACCGTTAACCTGGCGCTGGCACTGTCTGCTCAGGGTTATCGTGTGGGCGTACTGGATGCGGATATTTATGGTCCAAGCCAGGCGCAAATGCTTGGTGTGAAGGAGGGTGTCCGCCCCGAAGCGACTGACAACAACCAGTTTTTACCGTTGAATGCCCATGGCCTTCAAGCCATGTCGATGGCCTTTTTGGTCAATACGCGTGAAGCGATGGTCTGGCGCGGGCCAATGGTAGTGGGGGCTTTTCAGCAAATGCTCACACAAACACAGTGGGATAATCTTGATTTCCTACTGATTGACATGCCCCCAGGCACCGGCGATATACAGCTGACACTGGCGCAAAAAGTGCCAGTAACGGGGGCGGTTATTGTGACCACCCCGCAAGATATCGCGCTGTTGGATGCGCGTAAAGGTATCGAAATGTTCCGCAAGGTGAATGTTCCGGTGCTTGGTGTGGTTGAAAACATGAGCCTTTACCACTGTGAAAACTGTGGTCATGAGGCCGCAATTTTTGGTACAGGAGGAGGGGATAGCATTGCCGAAGAGTACCAGACAACCGTACTGGGACGGCTGCCATTGACGTTGTCCATTCGAGAGCTGGCAGACTCGGGTACTCCAAGCGTTATCTCAGAGCCTGATAGCTCGGTAAGCCAAGCGTTTGCAGAGATTGCCAGGCAAGTTGCCCAGTCAGTAAATGGCAGCGAAAGCGATGGGCCCACTATTTCTTTTAGCGAGTGATGAAGTAACACATGAGTATCAAATCAGATAAGTGGATTCGTCGCATGGCACAAAGCGATGCCATGATTGAACCGTTTGAAGCAGAGCAGGTTCGCTATGTTAATGATCAGCGAGTGATCTCTTACGGCACATCCAGCTATGGCTACGATGTCCGCTGTGCCGATGAATTTAAGGTGTTTACCAACATTCATTCGGCCATCGTTGATCCTAAAGCGTTTGACGAAAAAAGCTTTGTGGACGTAAAAGGTGATGTTTGCATTATTCCGCCTAACTCGTTTGCGTTAGCTAGAACGGTTGAGTATTTTCGTATTCCGCGCAGCGTGCTGACTATTTGCCTGGGCAAATCAACGTATGCGCGTTGCGGTATTATCGTGAACGTCACGCCGCTTGAGCCGGAATGGGAAGGGCACGTAACGCTTGAGTTCTCTAACACGACCAATTTGCCCGCTAAGATTTATGCTCACGAAGGTGTGGCGCAAATGCTATTTTTAGAGTCCGACGAGGAGTGCGAAACGTCGTATAAAGATCGAGGTGGGAAATACATGGGGCAGCGTGGTGTTACGTTGCCGCGCACGTAATAGATACGCCTGTTAAGTAGCCCTAAAAGTAAGGCCTTACGGGAAACCGTAAGGCCTTACTTTCTATTTACTGTGCGCGTTTCTGCGAACAGTAACCGACAGGTCGATCAACTACACGTCGCTGTCTTCATCCAGCTCTTCATCAAGCTCTTCAGCGGCATCGGCATGAGAAAGGCGCATACCATGTTCAGGCAGAAGATGGCCGTCCATTTTAGCGCCTTCCGCGCTGTACTGTAGCCGCCCCTCTAAAAACCACTGTACGGCGATTGGGTAAATCAGGTGCTCGCGGGCGTGGACCTTCTCTTTAAGCGTCTCTGCGTTATCCTCAGGAGTGACCGCTAATTCTGCTTGCAGAACTACGGGGCCGCCATCCAGCTCTTCGGTAACAAAATGCACGCTGCAACCGTGGCTGGTTACTTTGTCGGCCAGTGCCCGTGCATGGGTATTTAACCCTTGGTACTCGGGCAGCAGTGAGGGGTGAATATTCAGCATCCGACCCAAAAAGCGTTGTACAAAGCGCGGCGTTAAAATACGCATAAAGCCAGCCAGCACAATCACGTCGGGTTCATGACGCTCAATCACCTTAATCAGCGCGCTGTCGTAAGCCTCGCGGTTGTCATATTCACGATGAGGCAGGGCGACGGCCTCGATGCCGGCCTCGTGGGCGCGCTTCAAACCATAAGCGTCAGCCACGTTGGAGATCACCGCCACAATCTCGCCGCCTAAACGGTCATGCGACTGCGCATCAATCAATGCTTGAAGATTACTGCCACTGCCTGAAATCAGCACAACGACCCGCCGTGGCCCGGTAGGTTCTGGCGTCATGTCGGTAATCGTGTCGCTGGGATATTCGGTACCACTCATGCTGACAGGTTCTCCAGCACCACCGCTTCTTCCTGACGTTGGGTAATATGCCCGATACGATAAACCGTTTCGCCTTGAGCTTGCAGGTGAGCCATGGCCTGTGCAGCTTCAGCCGCAGGAATCACCAGTACCATACCGATGCCGCAGTTAAGCACGCGGTGCATTTCGACTTCGTTAACATTGCCTTGGGCCTGAAGCCAATCGAAAACTGCGGGGCGCTGCCACGTATTAATATCAATATGTGCTGCTAGCGTATCAGGCAGTACACGCGGAATGTTTTCCAGCAGGCCGCCGCCGGTAATATGGGAAAGCGCATGCACCGGAATAGAGGTGCCGCGCATTAGTGAAAGTAATGATTTGACGTAGATACGAGTCGGCGCCATTAATGCATCACCCAGTGGGGCATTATCTACCTGGGTGTCGAGAGAGGCATTGCTGACGTCAAGGATCTTACGAATCAGTGAGTAGCCATTGGAGTGAGGGCCTGAGGAGGCAAGCCCAAGAAGAACATCGCCTTCTGCCACTTTACTACCATCAAGAATTTCGGACTTTTCCACCACACCAACGCAAAAACCGGCTAGATCATAGTCGCTGCCTTCGTACATGCCCGGCATTTCGGCGGTTTCACCACCCACCAGAGCGCAGCCTGCCAGTTCACACCCCGCACCAATACCCGTGACAACATCTGCCGCGATATCCACATCCAGCTTGCCCGTGGCATAGTAGTCAAGGAATAACAGCGGCTCAGCACCTGCAACAATCAAATCATTAACGCACATGGCCACCAGGTCGATGCCGATAGTGTCATGTTTGCCAAGGTCCATGGCGAGACGTAGCTTGGTGCCTACGCCATCGGTGCCAGACACCAGTACAGGCTGCTTGTAACCTGCTGGCAGCTCGCATAGTGCGCCAAAGCCGCCTAACCCGCCCATTACTTCGGGGCGTGTGGTACGTTTGGCAACGTGTTTAATGCGGTCAACTAGGGCATTTCCGGCATCAATATCGACACCTGCATCTTTATAGCTGAGTGAAGGAGTAGCCGGAGAAGTGGAAGTCTCGGTCATGACAGTTCCTGTGAAGCCTATAGCAGTACGGGGTAGTGCTGGCGAAATGGCCAGTGCTGGGCAATAACTGCAGAAGATTGTAACACCCAGCGGCGTGGGTCGCATCGCCGGTATACATGTTGGGTCAGTGTTCCTCCAACTTTTGTTATTATTAAGCGTACAAAGCGCTATTGATGGATCCAGGAAGGAGAGTCATGTAATGCGAAATTCATGGTTAGGGGTTGGCCTGCTCGCGATTTTCATTGGGCTGGTGTATGTACTTAATTCGGTGTTGATGCCCTTTATTGCCAGCATGGTATTAGCCTATTTAGCTGACCCGCTGACTAACTACTTTCAGCGGCTGGGAATGAAGCGACCTTTCGCCGTGAGCCTGGTATTTCTGGTGCTGCTTATTGTATTAACGGCGAGTCTATTGATTTTTATTCCGCTGGTGATTCAACAAATCAAGCAGCTAGGGGAAGTGATGCCTGACATGTTCATGTGGATTGAGAATGTGCTGGCGCCACAGGTTCAGGAGTGGACGGGCTACGATTTGCGTGCCGAGTTAATCAATGTGCGTGAAGTATTGGTGGAAAACTGGCGTGATGCGGGAGGGTATTTGGCTCAAGCGCTAGGCCAAATTGGCCGCTCAGGTATGGCCTTTATGACATGGATTACTTATATCGCTTTGATTCCTGTCGTGACATTTTATTTACTCCTCGACTGGAAACGGATGCTGCGCAATCTTGCAAGCCTGGTGCCAAGGCAATGGGCTGATGATACGTTTCGCTTAGCGCGGCGTTGCGATGAAGTGCTGTCCTCTTTTTTACGCGGCCAGCTTTTGGTGATGTTGTGCTTGGGCGTTATTTACGCGACCGGTCTTACTGTGATGGGGCTTAATTTTGGTTTGTTGATAGGGTTTGTTGCCGGCCTGGTAAGTTTCGTACCCTTTTTGGGGTTTATTGTTGGCATTGCCGTCGCCTTAATTGTTGCATTATTTCAATTCGGTACGTGGTGGGCGGTGCTCGGTGTGATCGTGGTATTTAGTATCGGTCAAGCTGCAGAAAGTGTCATACTGCAGCCCAAACTATTGGGCGATAAAATTGGTTTGCATCCTGTCGCCGTTATTTTTGCTGTACTGGCGGGTGGAAATTTATTTGGGTTTACCGGTGTGCTGTTAGCGTTACCCGTTGCAGCTGTTTTTATGGTGCTGCTTAGAGAGCTTAATGATCGTTATAAACACAGCACCTTTTATAATGCAGAACAAGGCTCGCTAACGCCTTTAAATCACCATAATGAGCTGGGGCGTCACGACGAAAGGGAGTCACCATGAGCCGAGTGCCGGCACAGCTGCCGTTAGGAGTAGGGTTGCGCGATGATGCAACCTTCAATAACTATTACGCTTCAGGCGCGAATGCTCCACTGGTTGAACATCTGACACAACAATTTCAGCCGAATGCAGAGCCGTTTATCTATTTATGGGGTGCGCAAGGCAGCGGCAAAAGCCACCTGCTTCAGGCCGCCTGCCATGCGGCTTCCGATGCGGATATGCGGGCCTTGTATTTACCGTTAGCTGACCTGGGGCATTTTCCGCCCCTGATGCTTGAAGATATAGAGCGATTGGATTTAGTCGCGATTGATGATCTTGAGTATGTCGTTGGCCGAAAACGGTGGGAAGAAGCCCTGTTTCATGCGTTTAATCGCCTGCGCGATGCTGGCAAACAGCTTGTTATCGCCTCTAACACACCTCCGCGCCAGCTTGAGGTTGTGCTTCCGGACCTTGCTTCACGCCTTACCTGGGGAGTGACGTTTCATTTACACCCTTTGGATGACGAAAGTCGTTTGGCCGCGCTTAGGCTGCGCGCCAATGTCAGGGGAATGCAGCTACCCGATGACGTAGGGCGCTATATTTTGCACCGCGGACCTCGCGAATTAGGCGATTTATGTAAGGCGATTGAAACTCTGGATCAGGCTTCCTTGTCGGCTAAGCGTAAACTGACAATCCCGTTTGTTAAGTCTGCACTTGGCTGGTAAGCAAAAGCCCGCTGAGTGGATCAGCGGGCATCTAATGATTAAGTGTTCAGAACTTAAAAAATCAGCTCGTTTGACGCATCTTGCCAGCAGCAGCCTGTGCTTGTTTCACGTTTTCTTCGGTTAGTTTTTGGCTTTTCTTGAAATAATCTTGCTGAAGCGACACCACTTTGTCGGCATCGCCTTTCACGCGTTCCGCTAGCTGCTTAACAACCTGCTGTTGGCCTTCCATATAACTACGCAACCCTTGCGGATCTTTAACGCTGGTTAGCTGGCGCAATTGGTGAATGCCCGTATCAGCATAAGCCTGGCTTGCCTCCACCTGAGCGTTCAGCATCTGTTCAGCATAATCAATCGTTAGCGCAGCATAAGCGCGTACAGGGGCCATAAAGACGTTATCAAACTGCTGGTTCATTTCATTTGTGTTGAATGTATTCATTATGAAACTCCTGCCTGGACAATAAAATGCCATTCGTTTAGCGTTTTTGCAGTGCAGCATAGCAGTCGTTTTTGTGCGCCGCAATATAAAGAGGCAGGCTTAATGTGAGCATGATGGGACATGACGGTTTACCTGGCCGGTTGGAGCGTCTAGTTTGAAAAGCGGCAGCGGTTGGGAAGGGATTTGCCCACGTGATCGCTTGTAGATAAGGTTGATTACCACTCAAAGGAGAGAATCATATGGATACTCGTATCGAGCGCGATAGCATGGGGGAGCTTGAAGTGCCTGCTTCCGCGCTTTATGGCGCTCAAACGCAGCGGGCCATTAATAATTTTCCGGTGTCTCACACCCCTATGCCCCCAGAGTTTATCCATTCCGTAGCGCGGATAAAGCTGGCTGCAGCGCGGGCTAACCAGCAGTTGGGCCTGTTGGATGATGCTAGAGCCAAGGCTATTCAAAACGCAGCACAGGCTGTGATTAACGGGCAGCACGACGACCAGTTCCCGATCGACATTTTTCAAACGGGCTCGGGCACCTCTACCAATATGAACGTGAATGAAGTATTGGCTACGCTGGCAAGCCGTGAAGGTGTCGATGTGACGCCTAATGATCACGTGAATATGGGGCAATCAAGCAATGACGTTATCCCAACCGCCATACATGTGTCAGCAGCGATTGCGGTTAATGAGTCTCTCAAGCCAGCACTTGAGCATTTAAAGACCTGTATTGATCAGCGTGCCGAGGAGCTAAAAGATGTTGTCAAAACGGGACGCACCCATTTAATGGATGCGATGCCGTTACGTATGGACCAGGAACTCGGGGCCTGGTCGAGTCAATTAGGGCAGGCTATTGAGCGATTCGACAGCGCGATGAGCAGGCTATGCCGCTTGGCACAGGGTGGGACAGCGGTTGGTACGGGTATTAATGCACCTGAGGGATTCGCTGAGCAGGTAGCCAAAGAGCTAAGCGAGCAAACCGGGCTTAATTTTGCACCCAACGATAGTTTTTTTGCCAGTCTTTCATCTCAGGATGCCGCCGTTGAACTATCCGGGCAGTTAAAAGGCCTTGCGTGCGTCATTATGAAGATTGCCAACGACTTACGCTGGATGAACTCAGGCCCCTTGGCTGGGCTCGGCGAAATTGAGCTTGAGGCGCTTCAGCCGGGTAGTTCCATCATGCCGGGCAAAGTTAACCCTGTGATTCCTGAGTCGGCAGCGCAGGCGTCAGCCCAGGTGATTGGGTTGGATTCGGCCATTACCGTGGCAGGCCAGAGTGGTAATTTTCAGTTGAACGTCATGCTGCCACTGGTGGCAACGAATTTGCTCACGGCGATTACGCTAATGAGTAATACGTCACGGCTACTGGCGGATAGAGCAATTGCAACGTTCAAGGTGCGAGAAGATAACTTGCAAGTCCCCTTGGCTCGAAATCCGATTCTGGTGACCGCGCTTAATGGCGTGATTGGCTATAATGCCGCGGCGGCAGTGGCTAAAAAAGCCTACCAGGCAGGTAGGCCTATCATTGATGTTGCTGAGGAAGAGACGGATCTGGATCGTAAAACACTGGAACGCCTTTTGGATCCAAGCGTATTGACCCAGGGAGGCGTTCCGGAGTAACCCGTCGATCAGGTTAGTTGCTTCTCGGTTTTGCCTTTTTGAATCGTTTCGCTGGCTTGTTGATGCTCTTCGCTGTCTGCTTCGGGTCGCTCCTGCTCATTTTGGCGAGAGGGCTGATAGCATAGGGTGGCGAGAATAGGAAAGTGGTCAGACCCAAAGGCATCAAGGCGCTGCATGTTGACCAGGGTGAAGTGGTTGGTTACAAAAATGTGATCAAGAGGCCAGCGTAATAAGGGGTTCTTGGCGTGGAAGGTACTAAACATGCCCCGTCCGCGCCTGGGGTCAAGCATGCCGCTAACCCTGCAAAATAGTCGAGTGGTACGTGACCAGGCGACGTCATTCAGATCGCCAGCCACCAGGGTAGGCTGGGGCGTTTGGTGTACCTCTTGGCCTACCCATAAAAGTTCGGCATCACGCCATAACGACTTTTCGCTTTCTGATGGCGCAGGTGGGCGAGGGTGGACGGCATATAGGCGAATATAATCGCCGCTTTCAAGCTGCACCTGAGTATGAATGGAAGGGATATCCTCCTGAATTAGCCACTTAACAGAGGTGTCTTTCAGCGGCAAGCGCGAATAAAGATGCATGCCGTACAAGTTATCTAAAGGCACTTTAACGTTATATTTCCAGCGTTCTGCTAGCACGGGGTCGAGCTTATCCTGCCACCACTGATCTGACTCAAGGGTTAAAATGATATCCGGCTGGTGTTGCTGGATCATCCCCAGTAATCCTTCCGTGTGCCGATTAGGCGTCAGCACATTGGCAATTAAAAGCGTAATGTGCTGTTTGCTGGAAGACTGCTTGGATGCGTTTTTAACGTCCACTGGCCATAGCCGGGTCCAAGGCAAGATATATTGGCTTTGTAAAGCGACGGTGATGAGAACGATAACCCAAATCGCGGTACGCCAATTGCCAGGCGATAGAAAGACGAGAGCGGATACCCCACAAAGCAGCGACAGAGTTGCTATTTGAACGCGAGGGAATTCAAAGCAGCGGATCCACCACCAGCGAAGAGGGATGCGTGCAATCAGTGTTGCAAGCAGTGGTATTAACGCTATGCACGCAAGGAGGGGGGTAAGGAGAGGGGCGAGCATTATTGGTTTCCTGCTTTAGAAAGAGGGGTGGACGGTTTAAAACGCTGAAAATTTAAATACTCACTTACGTAGCGATTTTATAGCGAGATAGGGCGTGAGTGGGTTGTTCAGAAAGAAAAAATTAGCTTGCAATGCAGTGATAAATAAGTAGAATACGCATCCGTTGCACGACAGGACCATAGCTCAGTTGGTTAGAGCGCCACGTTGACATCGTGGAGGTCGGCGGTTCAAATCCGCCTGGTCCTACCATCATCGCAACCTTTTCTATTTAGGACCATAGCTCAGTTGGTTAGAGCGCCACGTTGACATCGTGGAGGTCGGCGGTTCAAATCCGCCTGGTCCTACCAAATTGTTAGCCCCGTGCTTTTTTAAGCGCGGGGTTTTTTTTCGTCATTCTCATGGCGTGCACGTTTATTGCGCACAGCATTGTTATTCAGGCACAGCTTACCTTGTCGGGTGCAATGCCCTGTGATCAGGGGGCTTGGTACGCTGTGTCTTTTGGCGTGAGATGATGCCTGTCACGATAACGTCATGCTTCATAAAGTACAATATGTGTATAGCTATTGGCGTGGCGCTATGCGGGAATTCGCGCTGTGATGAACAACTCTCTCCATGAACATGATTCAAGGATGAAGATATGTATCTTAATTTATTGCCCCGTTGGGCCTCGGTTTTTGGTGGCTTAAAGTTAGGCCGTAAATCTGCAAATAAACCACCGCTAGTGAGCGATAATCGTGAGAGTGTGGAGCTTGATGAGTATTTTCATACGGCTCAAGAGCTAGGGTTGAGCCGCTATAAGGCAGAAGAAATATTCAACCAAACGTTAAGAAAAGCGCGCCGCCGCTCTGAACTATCCATGAGCGACGTTATTTTTCGCGCTTACTGCACGATTCATCTACATGCTTACCAC